>JAFPNP010000224.1 GCA_017411125.1 Kiritimatiellia bacterium | reverse complement strand
GGATCCTTGAACGCCCTCTCCACCTTGAAGCCAGTTTCCGTTCCGTACCGCCAGCCGTCTATCTCATGGTTGCCGGTGACGAAAAGTTTCTCGACCTTGTGCCCGTCGGGAGCCAGATTTTTCGGAAACACCTCGTTCCAGGCGTCCGCATGGAATTCCAGTTCCCGTATCTGGCCGCGGTGCGCCGCGTCGCCGCAGTGCACGACGGCGTCTACGTTCTGCGAACGGAAATAGTTCAGCGCGGCGAGCAGATATTTGTGCGGAAACGTCCTGGCCGCCTTGAGGCCTGTGTAGTCCGTCCTCAAATGCGTGTCGCTTATTGCGCCGAACACGAGTTTCGTGCCGCCGGGCGCTTTCCACCCTTCCGGCGCGGCAATGAGCGTCCTGCCACCGGTCGCGACGAAACCGAACGCCGACAAGGCGTCCCTCAAAAAACCGCGTCTTGAAACAGCGCCGAATGCTTTGTCCATCGCCTCGCCCCCGTCAGTCCATGCGATTTGTCCGCTCAAGGAAACGTCCGGCCCGGTCGCCCGTAAACCGGCCAGCCCGGTATGACACGGCGCCGTTCACCAGCACCGCCTCCACGCCTTCGCAGAACGAATGTGGCGACGTGTAAGTCGCCGTCTCGCGGAACGCATCCTCGCGCCACACCGCGATGTCCGCATACGCTCCGCAGCGTATCGTTCCGCGTTCCCGTATTCCGAAACGCTCCGCCGGCGCGGACGTCATGCGCCGCACGGCCTCCTCGCGGGAGCATATGCGCGCATGGCCCTCGACGCGCCCCGTCAGCATTCGGAAGAACCTTGGCATCGTGCCGTAAGCCCTCGGATGCGGATGGTCTTTGCCGAGCGGGCCCCATGGCGCGCGCAGGGAAGCGTCGCTGCCCGGCACGATCCACGGCCTTTCAAGTATCTTCTGCAAATTATCCTCGCTCATGCCGAAAAAGAACGCGCACGTTCGGCATGCGTCAGCCGCAAGGATGGAGCAAACGAGTTCGCCAACAGTATGGTAGGGCGCGTTGTCCTCAACGCGCCGCGCCTCCGCGATCAATTCACCCACGCTCCTGCCGCTGTACTTGCGCGTGGCGTCGCTCCAAGTGCCGCCGACCATCACAGTCGACCAGTCGCGGTCCTGCGCGTCGATTTCGGCGGCGATGCGTGCGCGGACGGCGGGGTCTTTCAGCCGCTCGATCTCGGCCGCCGTTCCGCCTTCGCCGGCCCAGTCGGGAAACACCACGTCAAGATCGGTGCCCGCCGCGCAATAAGGGTACCTGTCGCTGCCGAGCAGTTCGCCGGCGCCGACGGCGCGTTCGATTTTCGAAAGCACGTCGTCTATCTTCCGCCAGTTACGCCTGCCGCTCGTCTTGAGATGCGATATCTCGGCGCGAATGCCAGTTGCCCGCACAAGGTCGAGGACTTCGTCTATCGCCTCTATTATGGCATCGCCCTCCGAACGCATGTGCGTGGCGTACATCCCGCCGTGCGCGGCGGCCACGCGGACGAGCGCCGTCACCTCGGCGACGTCCGAATACTTGCCGGGCTGGTAGATCAGGCCTGTGGTAAGGCCCCAGCCGCCGTCGTCCAGCTCGCGGGCGAGCAGGTTCTCCATCTCGCGCATGGCGGACGGCGTGGCGCGGACGGCGTCGTAGCCGATAACGGAACTGCGCAAAGTGTTGTGCCCGACGAACTGCACGGTGTTTATTGCCGGACGCACCTGATCTAGCAGCGCCCGGTACTCGGCCATCGAACGCCAAGTGGGCCCCGGCCTGCCGTCGCCGCCTGGATACGTCATCGACGCCCAGTCGCTCGAAAGACGGGCGGCGCCGTAGCGCGGCACGGCGCTGCCGCCGCACTGCCCGTTGATTTCGGTGGTGATGCCCTGCGACAGCTTCGACGGGGCGTCCGGCTCCAGCAGAAGATAGGTGTCGCTGTGCGCGTGCGCGTCAATGAATCCCGGAGTGACAAGACAGCCAGTAGCGTCAATGACAGTTTCAGCGGCGGCGCGACGCGCCCCGCCAGACGGCGCCACGTCCGCAATGCGGTCGCCCTCCACGAGCACGTCGGCAGAAAACGCCTCCCGTCCCGTGCCGTCCACCACGAGCCCACCGCAGACGAGCGTTCTAGACATCGCCGCGCTCCATGTCGCGCTTCAACGCCTTCTTCTTGAGCGCGTCGCGTTTGTCGTGCAGCGCCTTGCCCCGGCACACGCCAAGCTCGAGCTTCACGCGCCCGTTTTTCAGGTAGAGCCTGAGCGGAATCAGCGTAAGCCCCTTCGCCTCCGTCTTGAGACGCAGGCTCTCCACTTCCTTCTTGTGGACGAGCAGTTTGCGGTTCTGCTGCGGACGGTGGTTGAAGCGGTTGCCGAAAGCGTAGACCGGAATATTCATCTGCACGGCGTACAGTTCGCCGCCCAGCACCGCGCCATAGGAACCGGCGAGAGTCGCCTCGCCATGGCGCACCACTTTCACTTCGGTGCCGGAAAGGACAATGCCGCACTCGATCTTGTCGAGAACGGCATAGTCGTGCCACGCCCGCCGATTGACGGCAAGGTCGCCCGGCGGCGCGGCCTTTTTCTTTTTCTCCGCCATCAGTCGGCGAAGATGGACTTCAACGCCGGATGCTTCGAGTGGCGCGTTTTCGCGTCCTCGGCGCGCGCTATGGCGTCGAAGTCGATTTCGGATATGAGCTTCCCTTCGGCAACCTCGCGCAGGGCGGTGTCCACCTTGTCTTCGTCGGACGACTCCGGCCTGACAAGCGGTTTCTCGCCGGCGATGAGCTGCTTCTCTCTCTTCGAGATGAGGTTCACGAGAACCGGCACGGAAGGGACGCGTTCATGGGCCTTTTTCAGGAGTTCTACGTTCATTGATCCTCCGGATTGGGTTGCGGATGCGCGCCGCCCTTACTTGTCGTTGAGCGCCGCGACGCCGGGAAGCACCTTGCCTTCGAGGTATTCGAGAGAGGCGCCGCCGCCGGTGGAGATGTGCGTCATCTCCGCGGCCTTGCCGCTCTTCTTCACCGCGCTCACGCTGTCGCCACCGCCGATGATCGAAGTGCCGCCGTTCGCCTTGACCGTCGCCACCGCGTCGCACACGCCGAACGTGCCCTTCGCGAGAGGAGCGAACTCGAAGCAGCCCATCGGGCCGTTCCAGACGACCGTCTTGGCGCCCTTGATCGCTTCGGAGAACAACGCGACCGTCTTCGGGCCGATGTCGAGACCCATCCAGCCGTCGGGGATGTCGCCTTCCGCAACCTTCATCTGGATGTCGGAAGCATCCTTCTCGGCCGGGAACTTGTCCGCGATCACGTTGTCGACAGGCAGAAGGAACTTGACGTTCTTGGCCGCAGCCTCGTCGAGCATCTCCTTCGCGTAGGCGAGCTGCTCGTCTTCGCAGAGGGACGCGCCGACCTTCATGCCCTGCGCCTTCTTGAAGGTGTACGCCATGCCGCCGCCGACGATGAGCGTATCGACCTTGCCGAGAAGGTTCTTGATGACCTTCAGCTTGTCGCTCACCTTCGCGCCGCCGAGAATAGCCACGAACGGACGGACGGGGTTTTCGACGGCCTCGCCGAGGAACTTGATCTCCTTCTCGAGAAGGAATCCGCTGACGGCGGGCTGCAGGTAGTCGGCCACGACGGCGGTCGAGGCGTGTGCGCGGTGCGCCGTGCCGAACGCATCGTTCGCGTACACGTCGCCGTAGGAAGCGAGCTTCTTCGCCATGGCCTGGCGCTTCTCCTTGAGCTCGGCCTTCTTCGCCTGGTACTCTTCCTCCGTGAGGTGGATGCCCTTCTTCTCGTCGTCCTTCTTCACCTTGCCGTCTTCGGCCTTGTAGAAGCGGGTGTTTTCCAGAAGCAGCACGTCGCCCGGCTTGAGGGCGGCGACTTCCGCGTCGGCGTTCATGCAGTCCGGCGCGAACCCGACGGGCTTGCCGAGCAGTTCGCCGAGATGGTCGGCGACGGGCTTAAGCGAGAACTCCGCCTCGTAGCCCTTGCCCTTCGGACGGCCCAGATGGCTCATGAGCACCAGGCTGCCGCCCTGCTCGAGCACGTACTTGATGGAAGGCAGAGCCGCCACGACGCGCGTATCGTCCGTGATCTTCCCGCTGCCGTCCTTCGCCATCGGCACGTTGAAATCAACGCGCATGAGGACGCGCTTGCCGTTGAGTTCGACGTCCCTGAGGGTCTTCTTGCTCATCTTACTTGCTCTCCTCGGCCGCCTTCGCCATCTTGTTCAACTTCAGCTGGGCGCGGGATTTCTTGCGGTCTGCCGTGTTCTTCGTGATGATACCCTTCTTCACGGCCTTGTCGAGACCGCTCACGAACGCCTTAAACTCCTTCTCGGCGTCCTCCTTCTTGCCTGCGTCGGCAGCCTTGAAGAGCTTCTTGTGCTCCGTGTGCAGACGAGTCTTCGTCGCCGCGTTGCGGGCGCGGGCCTTAGCGTTCTGACGGTCGCGTTTGCGGGCGGCACGGCCGCCTTTGATGTTCGCCATTGTAACTTACTCCTGTTGCTGGAAACAAATGACATATATTTTAGCGAAAATTTGACGAAATGTGAATAGGGAAAATGAAAAAAGTTAAATGCGATTCAATTCGCGGTAAGAATTGGGAATAACGCACCCTGCCTCGCGCCATGCAGCGCGTAGGTAGGGGGAATTATGAACCCTAAGGGAGACGATTGTGAGCCTATATGGGGGGAATTATGAACCCTAAGGGATACAATCGTAGATAGGTACGCGGAACGCCGCCCTCACAGGAAACGCCCGGTCACCGAGGCTGGATTGGCGCGGATTTCGGCGGGAGTGCCTTCGGCCACAAGAGTGCCGCCGGCGTCGCCGCCGCCCGGTCCGAGGTCGATAATCCAGTCTGCGCAGCGCATTACGTCCACGTTGTGTTCAATAACCACCACCGTATTGCCGCTTTCCCGCAATTTAAGAAGCAGCGCCATCAACTTCGCCACGTCGTCGAAGTGCAAGCCCGTAGTCGGCTCATCGAGAAGATAAAGCGTGCGTCCGGTCGAACGGCGCGACAATTCGGTGGCGAGCTTTATGCGCTGCGCCTCGCCGCCGGAAAGCGTCGTGGCGGGCTGTCCAAGGCCGATATAACCCAGCCCGACGTCGACCAGCGTCTTCAGCTTGGACGCAAGGCGCGGCACTTTGGCGAAAAACTCGTATGCCTCCGCCACCGTCATGTCGAGAACGTCTGAAATGGTCTTGCCGCCGTACTTGACCTCCAGCGTCTCCTTGTTGAAACGGCGTCCGCCGCACTGTTCGCACGTCACGTAGACGTCCGGGAGGAAACTCATCTCCAGCTTGCGCACGCCGTCGCCGCCGCACGTCTCGCAGCGCCCGCCCTTCACGTTGAAGCTGAAGCGGCCCGCCGTGTACCCGCGCGCCTTGGCGCCATCCGTCTTCGCGAACAACTCTCGTATGTCGCTGAAAAAGCCCACGTACGTGGCCGGGTTGGAGCGCGGCGTGCGCCCGATGGGCGACTGGTCTATCTCGACCACCTTGTCCAGATGCTCTACGCCGGACAGCTTCCTGAACTTTCCCGGCACTGCTTTCGCGTGGTAGAAGCGCCGCATCAGTTCGCGCTTGAGCGTCTCGTCGATGAGCGACGACTTGCCGCTGCCCGACACGCCCGTCACGACGGTGAACGTGCCCAGAGGAATCCGCGCCGTGACGTTTTTCAGATTGTGGTGGGTGCAGCCGGAGATCGTGAGGTATTTAGCCGGCTTTCGACTGCCTTCGGTCGCTTTCGACTGCTTCCGGCTGTTTTCGATTTTCTTTTTCCCCGTCAGATAGTCCGCCGTCAGGGTTCCGGCCTTGAGAAGCCCATTGAAATCTCCTTGGTACATCACACGGCCGCCCTCGCGCCCGGCGCCCGGTCCAAGGTCGACGATGTAGTCCGCCGTGCGCATCATCTCGGCGTCATGCTCCACGACGACCACGGTGTTGCCCCGGTCGCGCAGTTCCTTGAGCGTGGCTATGAGGCGCGTGTTGTCACGTGGGTGGAGTCCGATGGTCGGTTCGTCCAGCACGTAAAGCACGCCGGTCAGCCCGCTGCCGATCTGAGAGGCGAGACGTATGCGCTGCATCTCGCCGCCGGAAAGCGATCCGCTGGAACGGTCGAGCGTGAGATAGTCCAGACCCACGTCGTTGAGGAAGCCAAGACGCTTGACTATCTCCTTGAGCACGTCCTTCACGACGGCGTATCCTTCGCCGGACATCCCCTTGAAGAACGCCAACGCATCCTTCACCGGCATCGCCATGGCGTCTACAATAGATTTCCCCGCCACGGTGACGGCGCACGACTCCGGCCTGAGGCGGGCGCCGTGGCACGCGGGGCACGGACGGTCGCTCTGGTACGACTCGAACTTCTCGCGCCGCTCGTCGCTCTCCGCCTGCTCCATCATCCGCTGGAGAGTGGCCATCACACCCTCGAAAGGCTTGTCGTTCGTCCGCCAAGGCAGCACGAGATCGTCGTCGAACCCGTGCAGCAGTTTGTGGCGGAAATCGGCAGGCAGCTTCTCCCACGGCGTTTCGAGGTTCACCTTGTACTGCTTCGCGATGCGGGAGAGGATTTCGTTGTAGTACATTATCGCCATATGCCCTGCGCGGCGCCACG
>JAFPNP010000223.1 GCA_017411125.1 Kiritimatiellia bacterium | reverse complement strand
TTCGAAAAGAACGAAGTCGGCATTCCGTCCAAGTTCACGGACGTGTTCTGGCCCAAGAAATAACCGCCCTCATCGCGCTGCGCTTTCGTCCGGCATGGGCTTCACGCCTATGTCGGCCAGGCGCATGGAAATGATGCGGGAAATGCCCTTCTCCTGCTGGCTCACGCCGTAGACGAGGTCGCTTCCCGCGATCGTATGCTGGTTGTGCGTGATGATCAGGAATTGAGAGCGGTCGAGGAAGTCCTTCAGCGCATCGACGAAACGCCCGATGTTGGCGTCGTCCAAGGCCGCGTCCAATTCATCAAGCATGCAGAACGGAGCCGGCTTGATCATGAAAATCGCGAACAGCAGTGCGACGGCCGTCATGGTACGCTCGCCGCCGGAAAGAAGCGTTACGCTCTGCGGACGCTTGCCGGGCGGGCGGGCGATGATGTCGATGCCGCACTCCAGCGGGTCTTCGGCATTTTCGAGCAGCACGAGCCTCGCCTCGCCGCCGTTGAAAAGCTTGGTGAACATCCGCTGGAAATTCTGGTTCGCCTGTTCGAAAGTGGAACGGAACATGTCGCCAGACTTCTCGTTGAGATTCGTGATGAGCGCAAGTATCTGTTCCTTCGCGGCCAGCAAGTCCGCCTCCTGCTCCTTCTCCTTGGTATAGCGCTCTTCCAACTCGCGGAACTCGTCGACGGCCACCATGTTCACAGGGCCGAGCGCGGCGATCTGCGCGTTCAAAGCGTTCACGCGCGATTCCAGTTCGTCTTGCGGCGGGGCTTCTTTGCCCTTGCCCCAGTCTGGATCAGGCTCTCGCAGAACGGCTTGCGCGTCGAGTCCGTATTCCTGGCTGAGATGGTCGTACACGTTCTGGCAGCGCATCGTCGCTTCGGTCGCGGCGACTTCGAGCCTGCCCTTGAACGTCCGGGCCTCGTCCAGTGCCGTGCGCTTTGCGCCGACCGCTCCTTCCGCCGCGGCGAGGCGCGACTGCAGTTCGCCGCGCTCGAGTCGTGTGGCTTCCACTTGCTCGTGAATTTGCGCGGCTCTGTCTTTCAGCGTTTCTAGAGAACCCATCAACTCGACGGTCTCCTCCTGCAGCCGCTGGATAGATTCCTCGTATCCGCGTATGCCGGCCTCGCGGCCCTCGATCATCTTCTGCAGTTCTTCGCGGCGGCGGGCGGCGTCCGCACCTTGCTGCGCCGTGAGCTGGAGTTCGTTCTCCATTTGCGCGGCGGTAATGCGCCGTTCGGTCAATTTGCGGCTTTCCTCGGCGTGCGACACCTCGACGCGCTGCAGTTCTTCCTGCTGCTGCGCCGTGCGGTCCATCAGCGCGTCGCGTTTGGCGAGCGTCGCCTCCAAATCCTCGGCAAGGGCACTGCGCCGCGCATCGTCACCGGCATTGGCATCCACGGCGGCCTGCAGTTCGGCGCTGACAGCGGCAAGCCTGGCGCCCAAGGCGGCGGCATCGCGCGCCACCGTGCCGTATTCGCCTTCCGCCTGCGCCGCCTCGCGGCGAGCCGCCGTAAGGCGTTCCTCCGCCGCGCGCGCCTCGTCTGTCAACGCGGCGGTACGCGCCGCGCCCGTGGCGAGCGTCTCTTTGGCGCGTTCGATGCGCTCGCGCAGGTCGGCGAGCGCGTTCTCCGCTTCGGTAATCGGCGAGCGATGCCCGGAGGAGGGCACGACAGACGTGGAAGGTATCCACTTTCCGTCCGCTCCGTCCACGAGCACGACGTCGCCAAGCAGTCGATCCGCCGTCTCGCGGTCGAGATCTGAAAGCACAAGGTGGTCGATCAAGCGGTCGCCTGACGCGACAGGCGAAGCACCTTCGCGCCCGGTTTCGACGGCAACGATGCGCACGTCTCCAGATACGTCCTGCAGAACGTTCTCCATCACCGACTTCGCCGCCGTCTCGTCCTTGAGCATTTCAAGCTGGGCGCCCTTTTCGGCTGCGGCGGTCTGCATTTCGCCCAAATGGTCCCGCGCTTCTGCAATCTCCTCGCGGAGAGCAGCAAGCGATTCGGACGCAGACCGGGACAAGTCGGCGGCTTCCGCCTCGGCGGCCTTTGCGGCAGCGAGACGTGCCTGGACACCGGCGAGATTCTGCCGCGCCTCGGCATCGCTCGTCTTGAGCTGCGCTTCCTCGCTCGTCAGACGTTCGCGTTTCAATATGGCCTCGCGTGCCTGGGATTCTAGACGAGCTATCTCGTCGCGAACCTCGGCGGCGTGACGGTCGCAGGCCACGGACTCCACGCGTCCCTGCTGAAGTTCTTGACGCAGCGCGTCGATCCTGGCGGAAGATTCTCCGAACGCGGCCTCGGCGTCCTCCAACGCCTCCCTCGCGCTGGCAAGGCCGTCCTCAAGGAGTGCGGTCTTTTGCTGGAGCGATTCCGTCTGCATCCCGATTTCCTCGAGCTGCTGGCGCGTGAGGTTGATTTCGCGCCCGTCGCGGTCGCGCCACGCCCGGTATTCGGCGATGCGCTGCTCGTTCACGCCGATGACTTCACGGGCGCGGGAGTAGGCGCTGTCGGCGGCGGCGGCCTCGGTGGCGAGAGAGCCGAGGCGCTCTTCGAGGGAGTGCATATCCGCATGGACTTGTTGCGTTCCGCTTTCGGCGGCGTTTACCTCGGCGGTGAGATCCTGGATTCGCTGTTCCGTCTCGCGCTGCTTCTCTGCATTGCCTTCGAGTGCGAGGTTGAAGTACTGGAGCCTGCCCTTGCAGAGAAATATGTCTAGCCCGCGCAATTCGTCGCGCAGCTCCTTGTAGCGATTCGCCTTGCCGACCTGCCGCTGGAGCGAGCCAATCTGACGTTTCATCTCGCGCAGAACATCGGCTTCGCGCAAAAGGTTCTGCTCGGTCTGGTCGATCTTGCGCAGGGCGTCTTTGCGGTCTGCCTTGAACTTCGTTATGCCGGCAGCCTCTTCGAACACGGCGCGTCGGTCTTCCGGCTTGGAAGAAAGGATGGCGTCGATCTGGCCCTGCGCCATGACGGAGTAGGACGACGTGCCGATGCCCGTGCCCATGAAAAGGCGTTTGATGTCCTTGAGGCCGCAACGCACCTTGTTGATGTAGTACTCGCCTTCGCCGGAACGATACACGCGACGCATGACGGTCACTTCGTGGTATTCGGTGCCGAGTTCCTTCTCGCAATCCGCGAAAGTTATCGACACCTCCGCTAGACCGAGCGGCTTGCGCGTGTCGGTGCCGTTGAAAACCACGTCCACCAGCTTTGAACAGCGAATCGCCGTCGGACGTTGTTCGCCCAGCACCCAGCGTATGGCGTCCGAAACGTTCGATTTGCCGCATCCGTTGGGTCCGACGATAGCAATCATGCCCGGCTCGAACGTGAGCCGGGTACGGTCTGCGAAGGACTTGAATCCCTGTATGTCCAGTTGCTTCAGGTACATCTTGAAAAAGAACAGTTGGCTTTAGACGAGTATCATACCAAAACCGCGCCCGAACTGCAACACTTCTGATGCTTGGAGTTTATCCATTTTTAGATTCGGTTTGGTTGGGTGGTGAAAACTGACCAGTATATTCCGAACGAAGGGGGCGCAGTGTTTTTGATATTCTGAGAAGGCTTCCACGACAATTCCTCGTCCATGGTTTCGCATTTCTCCCTTATGTTTTGTGACCGCCTCGCAGTCTGTAGGAAAGTACATCAAAGAGGATGTTGACTAAAACACCCTCTAGTTATAGACACAAATACCCCCCTATTTATATACATAAACACCCCCTATTTTTACACGCAAATAGTGGGTGTTTTTGCATGTGCCCTCTAAGGGATAGCGATGTATAATCGGATGAGACTTCTTGATGCAGAAAAGGCCGTCCTAATGGACGGCCTTTATACACTTTATATTTTACACTTGTTCATATTCCCATCTGTTGGTGTTTATACATCGCCTCCTGTTGCTTTCGCTGCTCGTCAAGCGACATCCTATCGAATCGCGCTTTGGCACAACGGACAATGATACTGCCGACAACTTCAATGGCAATAAACGCTATGGCGATTACGCCGAGAATTATCAGTGCACTTTTCATATTTTTGGCTACACTATTCTCAATGATATGCCTTGAAGTAGTTGCCTGCTACTTGAAGAAACTGTAACACAGAATACCAAGCCATTCGTGAAAAGCGACGGAGTTGGCGAGAAAACCATTTACATCTGGAATGACTGCCATTGTCGAAAATACTTTTGCCGCGTATAGTGTCTGTTCAAAATCTGTAGGAGCGCAGATGACTTCTACTTTTGGCGCGTACTTCTCAAACATCAATCTGGCACGCTTCATGTGCCATGCGCTTGTGACGAGCAAAATCCTTCGCAATCCGAGTTGCGCCACGGACTTGGCTTCTTCCTCCGTGTTCTTCGCGTCAAGGAATACGACACAATCTTCAGCGATTTCAAAATCTTTCAGCAATGGCATTGTACTATTCTTGGCATCAACGCCAGTAGATATAATCTTCGCAGCTTTGCCAGCCTTGAACAATCGCGCCGCTTGCCATACTCTGTCAGCACCGGCGGACATTTCAGCGTATGAACTTAAATTTGTATCGCCTCCCATGCCGCCACCGAGAAGCACAATGGCTTCCGTTTCCTGATACGTTTCTATGTTCGGAACTCGTCCATCGACCAAGAACTCTCGCTCGAGCTGGGTGCCTATAAGGAACGTAGCAATTGGAGTCATCCAAAACCACAACCATAATGCGGCAAGAACAGCGACCGCCCGCGCAAGCCGAATATGACTGCCCCAGCCGCATAGCAAAGCAATTATTGCCGCAAGCATGGCAATTCCCAATGGGCTGATGACGTAACCGACTATTTTGTTGAGGTAATACATATTCTGAACTCGCAAGTTCAAACGATTCGATTACACATTTCCAATTGACTTATACCAACCATTGAACTGGGGTACCTTCCCATCACCACTACAGTGTCATTCAGATGAAAGAGTGCGGCGATGATGACTAATGCTGACCCGACAACAAGAACACCCACACCAATTACCAAAAGAAAAGGAGCTTCGCAAAAACAATCATGTCAATTTCTTTTGACATTCTTCATTCGCATCCAGAAGCCGGTTTACCAATATAGCACGGTTGAACATGGACTTCGACAACGCCCTTGCCCTTTCGCCATACGCCAATGATTCACCGCTTCGAACTACCTGATGCAACTTTCGGTAGGCATCTGAGATGGCGTTAATATCATCGGGAGCCGCCGTAAACCCAATTTCGTGTTCTTCTATCAATTCACGAGCCTCGCCATTGATGATTCCAAGAAGCGGCTTGCCGGTTTTTATGTAGGACTGAAACTTGCCAGGGAGAGTAAGGCAATATTGATCTGTCAGAGAAATGATGAGCACGTCCGCCTGCGCAAACCACTTCGGCATGTCCGCCCTTGGCTGGCGACCGCAGAACCTCACGCCCTTCACGCCTCCAAACTTCTCCTTCAGAGGTTCAAGCATGACACCTCCGCCGACAAGCCAAAGTTCCGCATCCGTCAGGGCGGCACGCTCGAATCCGGCGATTACGTTGTCAAGATTCTGGGGAACACCCATGTTGCCGGCGAACATGAACACGGCCTTGCCATTGTCGTCTTTCGGCGACAGCTCCATGCCGGAAGGCTCCCACTGCGGAATCCACTCTGCATCGCGTCCCGTCAGTTCCTTGATTCGCTTGACATATCTTCTGCAGCTGACGGTTATCCTGTCGCATCGGGCGTAAATGAACCTTACAAATGCGTTTAACAAAGCCGACTTCCACTTGCTCGGCTTGAAGCCAAAACCCCAGACAGCATCGGGCCATAAGTCCTGCGTCCAGATTGTTATAGGCTTTCGCCAAAGCCACTTTAACGGAACAACGGCGCTTGCCATAGTAAGCGCCGCCGTGTGATAGACAAACACTCTGTCAAATTTGCTTCCATTCCAAAGCGCCCACAGGCTCGTCAGCAATGCAAAGTGCAGATAGTTGAGGACTTTTCTTTTAACACTAGTGTTGTACCCGAAGATTGTACTGACGCGATGGACGGGGATATCGTTGAACTCGCTGGTGGTCTGATAGGTCTTGTTCTTGTATCCGTTGAAAATCTTGTCGAACGGATAGCTCGGAACCTGGGTCAACACCTCGACGTCGTGCCCCATTCGCTTCCATTCGCTTGCCAAATCATTGACAAGGAAGTCCTCGGGGTAGAACCGCTCGACCAATATAAGAATCTTAGACATCCTATACGCTCTACACGGCTAATATATATAACGGTCAGACATCGAGTCTGAAAGTATCAGGGTTTGTCGGGTCGAACACCTCGTTCGCCCACATGATCGTCACCATGTCCGTGTCGCCGACATTGACTATGTTGTGCGTGTAGCCCGGCGGTATGCGCACGATCTCCAACTTGTCACCGCTTACCTTGTAGGTGATGATCTTGCCCGCTGGATCGTCCGCCATCCTGAAGTTGATTTCGCCCTTGCCGCTGACCACAAGGAACTTCTCATGCTTCGTGTGGTGCCAGTGCTGTCCCTTGGCGATTCCAGGCTTAGATACGTTCACGCTCACCTGTCCGCGTTCTGCAGAATGCAGCGCCTCTGTGAAACTCCCGCGATTGTCGCAGTGCATCACAAGAGGATAGCTGATCCTGTCTTCGGGCAGCGCGGCAAGATAGGTAGATTAGAGCTTCTTCGTGAATTCGTCCTGTTGATCCGGCACCATGAGATTCT
>JAFPNP010000222.1 GCA_017411125.1 Kiritimatiellia bacterium | reverse complement strand
GAACGCCGCGTAGAAGCCGACGCCGAACTGTCCGATGAGCTCCGGCAGGTTGGCTCCGCCTTTTTCTTTGAGCGCGGCGCGGAACGCCTTTGTGCCTGAGGAGGCGATCGTGCCGAGATTTTTCTCCATGTCGTCGGCATCCATGCCGGCGCCGTTGTCGGAGATCATGAGCGTCTTGGCGTCTTTGTCCGCCACGATGTCGATGCGCCAGGACGGGTTGTCCGCCACGAGTTCCTTCTGGGTCAGGCCGATGTATTTCGCCCGGTCTATCGCGTCGGACGCGTTGGACACGAGTTCGCGCAGGAAGATTTCCTTTTTCGAGTAGAGCGAGTTCACCACAAGGTCGAGCATTTCCTTGATTTCGGCCTTGAACAGATGGTTCTTCTTTTCCATGGTTCCTTTAATTCCTTTTGTAGTTTGTAGTTCCAAAGTAGATCTCCATGGCCCCTCGCGGCGAATAAGCCAGATTCTGTTCACCGCCTCGCGGCGGCTCCGGTCATTCATCTTAGCAATCAACCCGGGATTTAACCGCCCTCCCGCGCAGGCCGTGTTCCGGTGCGCGGGGGGCGGGGCGGACGGGCAGCCCGTTCAATCCCCTATTTGATCTTGCTCCCAGGGGGGCTTGTCGTGCGGGCCGGACTTTCATCCCTGCCCCGGTGGTCTCTTGCACCGCCTTTTCACCCTTGCCGCCTTGCGGCGGCGGTCTGTTTTCTGCGACGCTTTCCATCCGCGGCGATTGCCGCCGCGCTCCCGGCCTTGACGACCGGGCCCTGCGCCCTGCGGAGTCCGGACTTTCCTCACCCTTTCGGGCGCGACCGGTCACTCGCGTGAAGCCATGGAGAAAATTGTCAAAGATCGCGGTAGAGGATGCGGCCGCACATCGTGCAGACCACCGGCCCCTGCACCTTTCCGCCCTGTTCGACGATCTTCGCGTTGCGGTCCACGCTCTGGCCCACGAACGGGGGCTGTTTCATGTGGCATCCGTCGCACACGTCGTCGGAGTTGAGAAGCGCAACGGCAGGCCAGCGGCGCACGCGAAGGCGCTCGTAGTAGAGAAGGGTGCGGGGATCTGCGTCGGAGACAGCTTTCGACTTCATGGCGCGTTCCTGCTGCAGACGCGCCAGTTCTGCGTTCACCTCAGCGAGACGCGCGTCGAGTTCGGCCACGTAGCCGTCTACTCCGCCCTTGTCCGCATCCACCTGCGCCTGCGCGGAGGCCACGTTCTTCTCCAGGAACGGTATGTCTTCGGAAAGCGCCAGCGCACGGTTTTCGGCAGTCTCGGCGTCGTGCTCGAGACTCTCGATCTGCATGATCGACTGCTGCATTTCCTTGTTGGACTTTATGGACGTCTGGGCGATCTTGAGGTCGTGGATTTTCGTGCGGACCTGCTCCGCCTCGGCTTCCTCGTTCCTGATCCGGCTGCGGTGCGTTTCGAGCTGGCTCTTTGCGATTTCGAGCGCGGCGTTCACTCCGGCGAGACGTGCCGTTTCCTGCGCCTTGCGCTGCGGGATGTCCTTCGCCTCGCGCTCCAGTTCGCGGATTTGTCCGTCCGTGTCTTGGAGCTCAATCAATGGTTGTATCACATTCACAGGTGTAGATCCTTCCTGGTCTTGTCAAAAGTGAAGGCATATTTTACCTAATCCGCCGCCGTCCGTCAATACCTTGGGGCTGGCGTTTGCCCATTTTTTGGCGTGCGCCTCTACGCGCAGAGAGGTCGAATAAAAAATGGAAACGATTTTCTTGAAACAACATACATCCTACGCGCGGGCTGACTTGCCCGTGCGCAGGTAGATGGCAAAAACAGTTTCAAAACCAGGTTTTGAAACCGGACGCAGTTTCGCTACGGTGCTACAATTGCAAATAGGGCTATTTGTTCTGACAAGTCGTACTATTTGTGGCTGTAGAATAAGGGGACGCTGCAAAACCCTGTTGCAACGCAGTGCGCCCCTCCCGGTGCCGTCGATTTTCCGCTTGCGCTGCTCGAGGGGACTTGTTATCATATTTGCGTTTTCGCGGCGGGACGGCGTCGGTCGAGTGGTTGACGTGCAAGTCTCGCCCAGACGATGGCGTGTGACGCCCCTCTACTTGTTTGGTAATATAATATGGTAAAGAGTGTTGTCGTTTCCGCGACGTGCGCTGTTGTGGCTCTGTCGTCGTGTGCCGAGCTGCTTCCGGCCGAAATCGGTCTTGGCTGGGAAAACGGCTGGGTGCGCGAATGGCGTTCCGGCGTGCCCGGCCTCAAGGTACAGGACTTCACGGTTCCGGCGTCCAATGGGCTCGTCAAGGTGACGCGCCGATGGACTTGGGGCGGTACGGCGCCTCTTCACGAAGTGACGCTCTCCGTCCGCTACAGGATGCGCGGCGATCCCGCCGCGCTGAAGCCGTTCATTCCCGGCGTGATGATTTACGGCAATCCATCCAACAAGGGGCGCAACGACGGGCGCGTGCCCATGTACTTTGGCGGGAAGGGCGAGTTCGCGCAGTTCGAGGAGCACCGTCTTCCGATGCCGTTCGTGCTTTTGGAGGATGCGAAGGGCGGCGCGTTCGCTGCATTGCACGTTCTTCCCTCGCCGGTGCGGGGCGCGGTGCGTCGCGACCAGTGGTGGAGCGCGGGCGTGGAGGCGCGGGAAGACGGCGCGGACATCCTGCTTCTGTCCGGCCCGATCGGCTACAATCGCCGCCGCTCGCTTGTGAAATGCCGTCCGTACCAGTGGGGCGATGCGTGGGGCGACACCTATATCACGCTCCGTCCCGGACAGAAGGTCGAAAAGACCTTCTGGATCCAGACAGGCAAGGCGGCGGCGGATGCGTTCGGTTTCGAGCGTTGCGTCGCCGCGAGCCTCGACCTGTTCCGCCCGGAGACGGCGGTCGGGCGCCATGCGTCCGTTGGCGAGATCCTGCGGGTGAAGCGCCGCTACTTGCTGGAGAACAGATGGATCGACGAAAACGGCGTGTGTGGATTCAACCAGTACGACTGCGGGTTCGCCGGCACAAGGGGGGCGAAAGCCATACATCTTGGCTGGACCGGCGGAAGCGAGTCGTCGCTGTACGCGCTTGCGGCGCTGGACATGGACGCCGCAGATCGCGTCAAGGTGCAACGCGCTCTGGATTTCATCTGCGACAAGTTCGGCCCAACGGTGATAACCGGGCTCGGCACGTTCAAGCTCGAATGGGACGTCCGCAAGAAAAGATTCTTCCAAAACGGAGACGCGGTGTCGTGCGGGCAGGCGCTATATTCCATTCTCAAGGCCGTCCGCGCGGCGGAACGCGGCGGCAGCGGGCTCGACCCGGCGAAATGGCGCGAATTCTCCCGCCGCACGGCGCACGAGATGGCCGTAGGGCTGCTGAAGAAAGACTGGTACGCGCCAAAGTCGTCCGGCGCGGCGTTCCTGATCGCGCCGCTCGTCCTCGCCTCTGAAATGTACGCGATGCCGGAGTGCATGGCGGCGGCGCAGAAGCTGGCGGATTTCTACGAGAAGCGCTACACCGGCTACGACCGCGTCTACTGGGGCGGTTCGCTCGACGCGTCGTGCGAGGACAAGGAGGGCGCGATGGCCGCGTTCCAGGGGTACGTCGCGATGCTCCGCCATGCGATCGGCGCGAAGGATGCGTCTGCGGAGTCGAAATACAGGCGGCTGGCGCGCCATGCGATGCACATGTACCTTTCCTATATGTTCGTGTGGGACGTTCCTATGCCGCCGGGGGCGCTGGCGGACGCCGGGTTCAAGACGACGGGATGGACCGTCGTTTCCGCCCAGAACCAGTGTCTCGATCTGTTCGCCTTGCTTACCGTGCCGGAATTGTGGTGGATGGGCGGCTATCTGGGCGACGGGCGGCTGAAAGATATTGCATGGCTCATGTTCCGTTCATGTTTCCAGCTTACAGAGCCTGACGGCAACTCCGGCGAGCAGATACTGCACACCAATTACAGGCACATGTGGAACGACCATACCCTGATCGGCGGGAGGGGTGATGCCGCCGATTTCCGCGGTGGATACGACATGTGGAACCCGCTTTGGCTCACCGGGCACTTTTTGTGCGCGGCGGCGGATTTGCGGGAACTGGGCGCGATGTAAATTAGTCGTTGGCAGTCAAAAAGAAATTATGCTAAAATAACGGGGCTATGAAATTAAAGATGTCTGACAAATCGGAAGCGACCACCCAAGTCTCGCCCAAGGGCGGGGCCGTCATCGCGGACCGTTTCAAGCTTGACGTGGACGACGCCGCCGGAAAGGGTCCGGCCGGCGTGGGTAAGACCGCTGCTTTGTGCGCGTTGATAGGATCCGTGGCTTGCATTGCGCTGCTCGGCGTCGTGGCATGGATGCTCTACCAGAACTGGGAACTCGTAAAGGACTTCTGACGCCTCCATGAAAGACGTCATGAAGTCGGCGCGCGCCCGCGCGGCGGTGCGCCTGGCGCTGGACGAGGATCTCGCCAGCGCGCTGGACGAGGTCTCTTCGCCGTGGTGCGACGCCACGTCGCTCGCGCTTGTCGATCCCGGCGTGAAGGCGACGGGCGAAATATACGCGAAGGGCGCGGGCTGCATCGTCGCCGGCGCGACCGTGGCGCGCGCCGTGTTGAAGGCAGTGGACCCGAAGATACAGGTCAAGGTTCTAAAGCCTGACGGCAGCGCCGTCAAGCCGCGTGAACCGATACTTGTGTTCAAGGGTCTTGCTCGCAGCATTCTCGCGGCGGAGCGCACGGCCTTGAATTTCATGCAGCGCATGTGCGCCACGGCCACGTTGACGCGGAAGTTCGTAGACGCCACGAGGCGCTGGGGCACGTTGATACTCGACACGCGCAAGACCACGCCCGGGCTGCGCGTGTTCGAGAAGTACGCCGTCCTCTGCGGCGGCGGCACGAACCACCGCATGGGAATGTACGACCGCGTGCTGATGAAGGACAACCACCGCCGACTTTGGAGGGGCGGCGACCCGGACGAGCTGGACCAGGCGGTCGTAGCGGCGCGGAAGGTGTTCCCGAAGCTTGCGGTAGAGGTGGAGGTGGAGACGCTGCGCGAATGCGCCAGCGCCCTCAAGGCTAAGCCGGAGTGGATAATGCTAGACAACATGTCCTGCGAGGACATGAGGAAGTGCGTCAGGATGTGCCGCGGCATATCCAAGACGGAGGCTTCCGGCGGCATAACTTTGGACCGGGCTAAGGAAGTAGCGGCAACCGGCGTGACGGCGATTTCGCTCGGATGCCTCACCCACAGCGCGGGTTCCGTGGACCTGTCGCTCGAATGGAAGGCCGTCTGATGCGACTTGCTGTCGTCGACGTAGGCAACACGTCCACGGCGGTCGGGCTGTGGTCGGCCGGGCGTGTCACGCGGGTGCGCCATGCGGACGGCGATCGGGCGGAAGCTTTTGCCGCAGCGGAGGCGTTTGCGCCACGCGTGGAGGCGATTGCGTATCTGAGCGTCGTGCCCGGCGCGGACGCGAAATGGAAGTCCCTTGCGCGACGGCTGGGTCTGCCGCTTCTCCAGATAACGCACCGCGATTTTCCGCTCCGGCTCGATTATCCTAAACCGGAGACGATCGGAGCGGACAGACTTGCGGACGCCGCCGCTGCCGTCGACCGCTACGGCGCGCCTGTGCTCGTCTGCGATTTCGGCACGGCGTTCACGGCTGCCGTCGTCACGGCGGACGGCACGTGGCGCGGCGGCGTGATTGCGCCGGGGTTGCCGTTGATGCGCGACTATTTCTGCGAACGCACGGCAAAGCTGCCGAAGATAAGACTTGGCGGCAAGTGCCCCAAGATCGGGCGTTCCACGGAGGAGGCCATGCGCTATGGCGCGCTGGTCGGGACGCGCGGCATGGTGCGCGAGATAGTGACGCGGCTTTCGCGTTCGTTCGGCGAGGATTTCCGTCTCGTCGCGACGGGCGGCTACGCCGCGTGGGTGCTGAAGGATGCGGATTTGCCGTTCACGGTCGATCCCACGCTTACGCTGCACGGGGCGGGATTGCTCGCTGCCCGGATGCTTGAGAGGAAAAGACGATGAAATTCAAATCGCTGCTGGCTGCGCTGCCGCTCGTGTTCGCGGCAGGGTGCGGAATCCTGTTCGACGATCCCTACGTGGAGGTGACGTCCACGCCGTTGAATTGGTGCGAGGTGCATTACTACAACGCGACGCGCGAGCCGATACGCCGCACGTCGGTGAGGCTCACGGGGCTTGGGCTCGTGGAGGTCAAGACGGGCACCTCCCGCCGCGTCTCGGACAGTTTCGCGAAGAACGTGAATGACGAGTCGTGGGACGACATAGTGACCCGCCAGTACAACGTTCCGCCGGAACATATGCGCGAGGTGTTCCAGAACCTCGTGAACGGCGGTCTGTTCGACAGGGAGAAGATATTCCGTTCAACGCGGTATCCGTCGCCCGGGAGGTTTCTCGCGGTTCGCGCCGCGTTCGACAACAAGACGTTTTCCGAGCCGTACAACATGTTCGAGGAGGATCCGGAACTTGCGGAGCGACTGTACAACGTCGTGCTGGAGTTCAGCCGGCCTGTGCTGAGGCGGAAAAGGCCTGCGGCGGGCGTAGACGGAGAGAAAGAGGAAGGGCAAAAAGAGAAGGATAAGGAGAAGAAGTGAACCGGGTTGCAATAATAGGCGCCGGACGTTTCGGCATGGCATTGGCGGAGTCGCTGTCCGAAGGCGGCGTGGAGGTGTTGCTT
>JAFPNP010000221.1 GCA_017411125.1 Kiritimatiellia bacterium | reverse complement strand
GGCGGCGGCATCAAGCCAGAACGCGGCGTTCTGCCGGATGAACCGCTCGGCGTTCTTCGGCTCCCATTTCGCCTGGAGGTACGCGACGATCTCCTCGCGCTTCTCGTCGGAGAGAGTTGAATTGAATATGATCAGTTCCGAAAGCTGCTTGCCGCCGAAACGATTGTCTTCCCTTCTGTCGCGCGTCATCGAGTTCGCCGTCACGGCCTCGCTCGTCTCCATCGCAATGACGTGGAACTTCGAGTCGCTTGGCGTATCGGTCGCCTGGACCTCGTCCGCGCCATTCCACATTTTGGAGATCTTGGCGTAAGAGGCGTTGTAGTACTGTCCGTTCGATCCGCGGTGGAATGCGTATGTATTGCCTTGCCCGGAATGTGCAAGCCAGAAAGCGGATTGCGACTTGGCGATCTTTACGACCATCAGCACGGTTCTGATATCGGTAATAGGCGTGAACTGGAGGTCGTGGTCCGTCGAAACGGCGCCGAAGTCCACTGTCGGCATTCCGTACGTGAGCGCATCGTACGTCGGATAATCGTATGCCTTGTTGTACCAGCCGCTTGAACCCCACTCTCTGACCACGCTCTGCCCGGCCGAGTTGCCGTTGAACGTGCGCGAGTACCAGCGCGTTACCTCTTTGTTTTCGTTGATGTCCATCGTGTTCGTCGCGGAGGCGTCGAGCCAGAGAGAGGCTTTGTCGCGGATGTATTCCTCCGTCGCGCCTTCCGCCGGAATCCACTTCTTCTGCAGATACTTCGTGACGGCGATGCGCTCCGCCTCCGACAACTCCTTCTCGAATACGATGAGTTCGGAAAGCTGCTTGCCGCCGTTGCGACCTGAAACGCCGGAAGTGGCGCGGTCGCACGTAAGGCTGTTGGCGGAAGAATCGGCGCTCATCTTCATGCCGACGACGAGGAAACGCGAATCGTCGGGATAATCCGTCAACGCAACGGCGTTCGTGCCGTTCCACATTGCGGCTATCTTCGAATTGCTGGCGTCTGCGTATTGCCCGCCGGTGCCGCGATGGAAATTATAAATAGCCTTGCCATTGTAGCCCAGCCAGAAGGCAGCCTGATTCTTCGCAATCTTGGTCGCCATAAACACGGTTTTGATGCCGGTTATTGGCGTAAATGCCAAGTCCTTGCTGCTGTTCACCGCGCCGAAATCGACCGTCGGGATGCCGTAGGTCGTCGTATTGTAAGAGGGATAGCCGAAGGAGGAACTCTTCGCCGCCACGTTATTACCGACGCGCGAGCCCCAGCTCGTGACCTGGCCGCTGCCGTCAATCGTCATGGTCGTGCGCGCCGCCGCGTCGAGCCAGAAGGAGGCGTTCTGCGCGATGAACTGCTCCGTCTCGCTCTCGTCGGCGGGAAGCCACTTCTGCTGAAGGTACTGCGTCACGGCGATGCGCTCCTCGGCGGAGAGCGTGCGCGTGAAGACGATGAGTTCGGAAAGTTGCTTGCCGCCGGCGCGGATGTTGTTGCGGTCGCAACCGATGGAGTTGACGGACACGCCATCCTTCACGTCTGCCGCCACTACAAGAAAGCGCCCCGATGAAGGGACTTCGTTCAGTATGTCGGCAACAACACTAACCCCGTCGTAAAAATTCGTGACGCCCTCTTTGTTGCCGTAATTCGAACGCCACGAAGCATACGCCCCTTCCCCGGTGTAACCTCCGCCACGGCTGAACGGATATGCGGTGCCGCCCATGCGCCCAAGCCAGAAGGCATTTGGAGATTTTTCGATTTTCGTCACCCAGAAGACTGTATGGACGTTGCTGATTTGATCGAACTGGAGGTCTTTGGCAGCCGTCGAACCGCTCAAGGCCGGGCCGAAGTCGACGGTGGTGAGGCCATAGGAAGTCGTATCATATGTCGGTAACGCCAAACCATAGGTCGTGTTCGTCCGGGCGTAGTTGCTGCCCACGCGGGAGTTCCAGCGCGTGACCTGGTTGTTTTCGTCGATGGTGAGCGTGTCGGTCGCCGAGGCGTCGAGCCAGAACACGGCATCGGTCGAAACGAACGCCGGCGGTTCCGCGTCCGCGAACGATGCGAACGACGCCAGCGCGGTCAAAGCCGCCGCGAACGACGCAGCCAGCCGTTTGAGCATTGGTATTTTCATGTTGTTCCTTTTTGTTTGTTGTTGGTTGATAAAAGTCTGGCAGGGCGCGACCTCCGGACGCGCCGCATGGTAGGGCGCGTTGTCCTCAACGCGCCGCGCATCCGGCTTTGCAACCGGATTGCGAAATCGGCAGGGCGCGGCGTCCTCAACGCGCCGTGCGGCATGGTAGGGCGCGTTGTCCTCAACGCGCCGCACGGCGGCATAAGGATATGCCGCCCTACCATATTACAAGCCTTTCTAGGCTTTGAGGGGGGGGGGGGGTATTGGGAGCAAATGCACGCGCCACGCGGCGTTTATCCGCGTCTACAGGCAACCTTGCTTTGTGGCACGCAATTGGCATAATTTTCCCGTTGTGAAATTAGTATATCATATCACCACAACCTTGCGCAAGAAAAAAAATACGCCCGGACGCATCGCGTTTTGTTTTTGAAACAACCAAAACAACTTTCAAAAACAACTTTGCCCTTCGGACGCACCTTGAACTTAGCCAAGGGTTGCGGTTGGCCACAAAGAACAGAAGAAACAGGAGATGTTTTCGTCACGCCTCGTCCCTTCGGGAGGGACGGGCGCCGTCCCGTCCTAAACCAAGTTTTGCAGACGAGCGCAGCTGGGTTAGGCTGCGCGTGAACGGAAGTTGCAATTGAAAGTTGTTTCTGTTGTTTCCAAACCATAAAACGAAACCCGACGAAGCCTATGAAAATTGAAAACAACTTTTTTGTTCAATGGGTTCTTGGCGGCCAAAGTTCCAAAGCCATGCATTTTGACATAAGGGCAAAATGCGCGTCCAACGAAAACAACGGCAGCGAAAGGGCAATGGACTGCTGGGCGATTATCAAATCCGGGATGCCGACTTTGTTGATTCCGTTGCGAATGCAGGTCTCCTGAAGCGAACGGATTCCCGGCCAGTCGATTTCAAGAGCGGGAGACCTGACGGCGCAAAGCGCATCGGCACAGTCCGTTTCGCCGCGAACGTTCATGAATGGCAGAAGCTCCGACAATATGACATCGTTCACAACCGCTTCGTCGCCGGAGAGCAGATATGCAAGCGCGTCTGCGGCCGGCCTGTTCGCTTCGCCGCCGCGAAAGAATGCAACCCAAACGGAAGTATCGACAACGACCCCGCTCATGTACGCGACCTCAACGCATCGAGATCCAACGCGAAGTCCGGCATGGAACCGCGCATGTTCCGCAGCCGCGAAAGCTTGGCATCCCGGACAAGCCGCTCAAGCGCCGCAATGATCGTCGCCGTCTTTGTGGTACATTTTCCGGC
>JAFPNP010000220.1 GCA_017411125.1 Kiritimatiellia bacterium | reverse complement strand
GCGGATCCCATTGCATCGCCGACGCGCACTTGCGGAACGACAGGTTTCTATGGTATAATGCGCTCATGGATTTTCGTCTCTATACCTTTGTGGTTTTGGCGGCCATCGCGTCTGCGTGCGGTACGGCTGCCGGGCAGGCGTCCGCTCCGACGCCGGAAGGCGCGAATGCGCTTTTGGACACTATCGACGCCGTCATCGTCACGAACGCCGTGCAGAACGTGGCCGAGCCCGTTGCGTCGCCTTCGCCGGTCGAGGTCGCTGTCGTCACGAACGTCGTCACGACGGTCGTCACGAACACCGTGCTTGTCGACATTGAGCGGAAGCGGCGCATTTCCACGCGCACTTTCCGTCTCCACTACGCTAACGCGGAGGAGGTGGCGGAGAAGTTCAACGCGACCTGGAGCGGCGATTTCGGGATAGCGTTCAAGGTTTCCAAGATAGCCCAGGCGTTCCCCGAGGCGAACTCCGTGATGGTTACGGCTCCCGGCATAATTCTCGATGCGTGCGAGGAAGTGGTGAAGGCGGTAGACGTGGAGGCCCCGCAGGTCTACATCGAGGCGCGTTTCGTGGAACTCCAGAACTCGGCTTCGCACAAGCTGGGCATCGACTGGTCCATGCTGGACGGCATGAAGGGCACGGCGACGTTCGGCGGCGGAATGGACAGCATGGTGGTCGGAAATGCCGTGACGGACTTCAAGCGTTCCGTCACGTCGGGTTCGTCCGGTTCCTATTCATACGGTGTCGCCGGGCAGACGACTACCAAGGCGACGACGACCTCCGAAAGCACGGCGGCGGACGGCACGTCCACGTCCACGCGCAACTTGTCGGAGACCTCGGTAAACAGCGGGCGCGACGGCGGCATCAAGTACTTTTCCGGCACGCTCCAGTTCTCGGACATGTCGCTCGTGCTGAGCGCCCTCGATTCCAGCGGCGACGCGCGTATCTTTTCCAATCCTAAAATCATCGTGGCGAACGGCAAGAAGGCCACCGTCGACATGACGGAGAAATACCCCAACGTGACCATATCCGCCAAGCGAACGACGAACGGCAGTTCCGACTCGCTGGACCTGAGCATGAGCATGGCGGCCATCCCCGGCGAGGACAAGTTCATGTTCGCGAAGGAGGCGTTCTTCAGCTGGGGCATTTCGCTGGAGGTCACGCCCCGCGTCAGCTCCAACAATCTCATCAACGTCTCGATCGTGCCGACGATTTCGTCCTGTTCCGACTGGGTCACGGCCGGCGCGGGCGACACGACGAAGGCCGCCAACAGCGCAGGCACCTATTCTTCGAAGTATCCCGTTTTAGACGTGCAGCGTCTCATCACGGATTTTGCGCTAACCGCTGGCGAGACGGCGGTGATCGGCGGCCTTTCGCGCACCACCGAAGAACAGAGCGATTCTGGAATCCCGTGGCTGCGCGACATCCCGTGGATAGGCAACAAGCTTTTCGGGCGCAAGATCCGCACGAAGGTGCAGAAGGAGATTCTCGTCTTCGTGACCGTCGGCATGGCCGATCCGAAGAACGTGCCGACGGATATCGGAATGCCCAAGAACGCCGTTCTCGGCCGCATGTACACGCAAGGGCAGAAGCTGGAACCCGGCGACCGCAACGGCAATGCCATCGAGGGCATTGCCTCGCTCGACAAGCGTTCGCTAGACGAGCAGTTCAAGGACCCTCTTGCCACGAACAAGGTGGACCGCGTGATTATCCCGTTGCCTTTCACCAGCGGTGGCAGTTCCGGAAAATGATAGAAGGAGGCAGCATGAAGCGCAAGGCGAGAATCGGCCTTTACACCACGGGATTGAAAGCTTACTGGCCGCAGTTCGAGGGGCTCAAGGCGCGGCTTGAGGAGTATGGCCGTTTCATCGCGGGGCGGCTGGCGGAGGGCGGCGACGCGGAGGTGTTCAACTTCGGGCTTGTGGATTGTTCGGACAAGGGAGTGGAAGCCGGCGAGTACTTCCGGCGCAACCTGTGCGACATCGTGTTTCAGCACATTGGAACATACGTGACGAGCGACGCCGTGCTGCCCGTGCACCAGGCTTGCAACGCTCCGGCGGTGATCCTCAACCTCCAGCCCGCCGTGCAGGTGAACTATGCTCGCGTGACCACAGGCGAATGGCTCGCGCACTGCAACGCATGCCCCGCCCCTGAAATCGCAAATGCGTTCAACCGCGCCGGCATAAAGTACCGTGTCGTATCCGGCCTGCTCGGGCTGGACGAGACGCCTGCCATATCGACGGCGGACGAGCGGACGGCGGACCGCCCGGAGGCCGTGCGCGCCTGGCGCGAAATACGCGGCTGGGTGCGCGCGGCGGCGGTGAAAGCCGCGCTCTCGCGTTCGCGCTTCGGCTTTCTGGGCAACAACTATTCCGGCATGCTCGACATGTACTCCGACTTCACGATGCTCCAGGCTCAGACAGGAATGCACGTGGAGTTGCTTGAAATGTGCGACCTAGCCAAGCGTCTCGCCGGCGTGACGGACGCGGATGTCGCCCGCAAGCTCGACGAGATAAAGGCCATGTTCGAGATATCGGGCGATTCGCCGTCCGACCCGCTTGCGCGCCGCCCGACGCCCGAGCAGCTGGAATGGAGCGCCAAGGTTGCCGCGGCGCAGGAGAAAATGGTCGGAGACTTCAGTCTTGACGCGCTTGCATATTACTATCACGGCGCGGACGGAAACGACTACGAGCAGCTGCAGAGCGGCTTTATCGTGGGCCATTCTTTGCTGACGGCGAAGGGTGTTCCGTGCTCCGGCGAGGGCGACCTAAAGACCGCGCTCGCCATGAAGATATGCGATCTGCTCGGCACGGGCGGATCGTTCTGCGAGATCGTCACGACGGACTACCTGCGCGGAACAATCCTGCTCGGACACGACGGGCCGTTCCATCTTGCAATCGCGAAGGGGCGTCCGATCCTGCGCGGTCTCGGCCTGTACCACGGCAAACGCGGCAGCGGCGTATCGGTGGAGGCGAAGGTGAAGGACGGACCGATCACGACTCTAGGCGTCACGCAGACCGGCGACGGGAAGCTGAAGTTCATCGTCTCCGAGGCGGAGGCCACCGACGATCCGATCATGGCCATCGGCAACACGCAGACGCACGTCCGATTCGATGTGGATCCCGACACATGGTTCGAACGCTGGCTTCAGGAGGCTCCCATACACCATTTCGCGATGTCGGTGGGGCACAATCTGTCTCTTTTTGTGAAGGTGGCGGACCTTCTCGGAATCCCGATTGTCAGGGTTTGATCCTCACCCTGCGCGGCGGCGAAGGGTGGCGGCGTTCGCCAGATTCAGCAGGTAGAAGGCGACGAGCATCGTCACGACGCCCATGTTGCCGAAGCCCATTTTGTCGCTCACGAGGATTGCGGCCTGGTTGCCCACTAGTCCGGCCACGCCCCATGCAGAAAGCACAGCGCCGTGGATTTTCGAGATGTTCGTCATTCCGTAGTGATCCGCCAAGATGCCGGGAATGACGGAGAATCCCGCGCCGTAGCAGGCGTTGATGACGAGAAGGGCGAGGCCGATCAGAGGCGCCCACCAACTGGCCGCCATGACGCCGGCGGATATCGAGAGGATGAAAAGCAGAATGTCGACGCGGTGCGCGAGGCGGTCGCTCCACCATGCGAAAAGGAAGCGTCCGCCGCCGTTCATGAGGCCGGAGAGGGCGATGATGCAGGTGATGAGTCCTTCTCCGTAGCCGACGGAAGGGTCTTTCATCATCTGTTTGGCGAGCGGGATGAGGCAGAGTCCGCACGAGATGTTGAGGAACATGAAGAGCCAAGCGCGCAGGAAGTAGGTGTCTTTGGCAAGTCCCGCATACGTGAACTCGCACTGCGGAAGGCCGTGCGCAAACGACATCTGCTCCACTTTCGGCTTCTTCAGCATGAACGCCGCCGCCGCCATCGGCACGAGGTAGAACACGGCGAAGGCTAGGAACACGGAGGCGACGCTGCCTGGATTCGTCCCTACATTGAAGTAGTCGTGGAATCCGAGGAAGTGCATGGAGAACATCGACCCTGCGCCGCCCACGCCGAATCCCTTGTAGAGAATCGTGGAGAGCGTGGATCCGAGGCCGAACGAGATGATCGGCACGGCGGCGGCTATGGCTTTCGAGTTCGGGAACCACAGCATCATGGTCTTCACGGGAGATATGTAGATTATGCCCGTGCCGGTACCGACGAGGAAGCCGTAGCCGAGGTAGACGAGCGCAAGCGATTTCATTTTCACGCCGAGCGCCGTCACGGCAAGGCCGGAGATGAAGAGCGTCGTGCCGATTATGGTCGATAGGCGTATGTTGCGCTCCACGATTTTCCCGAAGAACGCCGCGCCCATGCCGAGGAAGAATATGCCCAGCGAAAACGCGAACTGCACCGCGCCTTTCGATTCGCCGATATGGGCGGCGATCTGGTCGGAGAAGTTGGTGAATGCGTATATCTGTCCCACGGAGACGGCCAGCAGAAATGCCGGAATCACCGCGCGAACCATTCGTTTGAAACCAAGGGACGTGTTTTCCATTTTGATTTTCTCGTTACTGGTACCGCGCCCAGACGAACGACTTCGCGGGGAACGCCCCGGCTTGCGGTCCACGTGGTAAACTCCACAGAGGGCACACGCCCTTTTTCGTCAGTTCCGCAAGACACAGATATTGTACCACAAAACTCCGTTTGCGGATATGAAAAAGTCGCGTCCAAGGCCGCAATCTTGCCAGGCGGCACGTCAGAAACAATGCGCTCTACCAGATGTCTATTTCGGCAACGGCTACGCGGTCGTTCTGTTCCAGCGCGTGGGTGGCAGTGAAGCGGAAGTAGCGCGCTTTGGCCTGATTCTCGAACGTGACGCGGCGTTTCGTCGGATTCGCCGCCATGTTGCCGAACTCACCCTTGCCCGCAAGTATCCAGTTTTTCCCGTCGGCTGAAACGTGGAACTCGTATGCGTCCACCATTCCCTGGCGGCATCCGTCCAGACGCGGGACGTAATCGAAGCCGTGCATTTCAATGGTCGTTCCGCAGTCTGCCGTGAAGCTCTGCGGCGGCGGCAGCGGCGAGGCGTTCGACGCATGGGAATGCCATAGCGAACGGTAGTTTCCATCTATTGCGCTGTCTGCATTGCGCGGGGCTGCGCACGTCTCGCCGACGATTTTCCATCCATTCTTCGAATAAACGTCCGATGCGGGTTTGGGAACTCCATCGTCGCCCACGTCCTTTGCGCGGCGAAGGGCCATTGGGAATATCTGCGGCGGGGCGATGCCGTCAAGCGTTACGCGCACTCGGGCGTACAGACCTTCCGGAATCCGCGCAAGGCGGCGGTGGCCAACCGTAGTGCCGGTGGCGACGGTGCGCCAGCCAGTGCCGTCCGGCACTTCAACCTTGAACGCTGCCACGCGCTGCCCCTGGTCGATGCGCTCTTTGACGTCTATGCAGTTGAACTTGGCAGGCTTTGGCAACTCCAGTTCGATGACAAGCTTGTTCCCGTCGCGGCTTTTGGATGTTTTAGCGTCCTTGGCGAAGTCGTGCGAATTGAAGTCTCGCACCCATTTGCCGAATTCGGCGAGTCGTTTCGCGTCGGCCTCGCAAACTTGTCCTTCCGTGTCCGGCGCGATGCCGATATTCATCACGGCGCCGCGTCCCACGGATTCGAAGTATATCTTGACGAGCCGCGCAAGGGACTTAGGTTTTTCGTTGGCGTGCCAGTACCATCCGCGGCGCAGCGGGAAGTCCGTCTCGGACGGCAGCCAGTACGTTTTGCCGTCCTTTCCTTTTTGCGGACACCACCATTTTTCAGGGCTGACGCCGCTCTCGTTTCCGCACCATTTCGACGACCAGTCTCCGCCTCCGCCGAACGCAATCGCCAACGGATGTTTGCGGTGCAGCAGCTTAAGAAGTTCCGGCAGGCGATAATAGTCTTTCGGGATCGCGCGGCGTTCGCCTTTTCCGCCGTTGGCTCCGCCGTACCATCCCGTGCCGCCGTTCGCGCCGTCGAGCCATATTTCGCTTATCTCGCCGTAGTTGTCTAGAAGCTCGTTCCACTGGGCGAAGAAATAGTCCACGTAGGCCGGCGTCGCATAACTTCCCTGATGGCGATCCCATGGCGACAGGTACACGCCGAATTTCATTTTCTCGGCGCGGCAGGCGTCGGCGAGTTCGCGCACGAGGTCGCGTCCGGTGTTGGGCGCTGGGACGGCGGCCATCGAATATTCTTTGTTCAACGGCGACGGCCAAAGGCAGAACCCGTCGTGGTGCTTCGCCACGAGAACGACCGACGAGATTTCCGCCGCTCTCATGGCCCGCGCCCACTGCGCTGGGTCGAGACGTTTCGCTGTTATCTTCGAGACGGGTACGTTCCCGAACCCCCACTCCTGCCCGGTGTATGGGTTGAGCCCCCAGCAAACGAGCGCCATGATCTCGCGGTCTTGATACTTGAGGTGCGCCTCGGAAGGGCGCGATGCAAGAATGTCAGCATCGGCGGCGAATCCGCACGCTGCGGCGCCGCACAGAGCGGACGCCAACAGCTTTTTGCCAATTATCGATATGTTCTCCATTTCATCTGCTCCGTTTGTCGTGTGTTTTCAGTCAAATTCTTTTGTACCACGTTGCAGCGTCCTGCGACAGGTCGGCGCGGGCCAGAAACTCTCGGAACGGGCCGTTCTTCGCGGTGGGTACGCAGTCGATCCCGGCAAGCGGCAGTCCTTCGGCGGCAAGCTCGCGCCGGACGTGGTTCATGGCGAAATGCTCCAGCGTGCGGCCCATTGCGCGGCAGCTCATCACGAAGTCCGTTATCCGCGCCGAAGCGCAGTCGTATACGACATAGCACACAAGGCCCATGTCGCCAAAGGCGTCTCCGGCCCGGAATGTCCATACGCGGTGCGCCGCGTCTGATACGAGTGCGGACATCTCGTCGGCGTTCCGTCGTATCGTAGTGGAGTTGAATTGGTTGGTCTTGCCTGCCATTTGCGCGAGGCGCGGCACGTCGTCTTGCGTGGCGCGCGCAGCCCGCACCGTGAGATGCAGGCTTTTCAGATAGTCCTCCGTCGTTCGCAGCGTCCTCGCGAATGCCTTGCGTTTTGCCTCGTCGTGGTACATCTCCGTGCGGGAACGATCCTCGTCTGTTTCGCCTGCTGAAGGAAAGAAGTACTGTTCGAGCCGGCGGAGAAATTGTGCTGGATTAGTCATGTCCGCCGGAAACGGCGGCACCGTCACCTCCGGCAAGTGCGCGTTCATCTGTGCGCGTTCGTGCGGATTGTCGTCCACGAACACGACCGCGTCGACGCCCAGGTTCAAGGTCCGGCAGACTTCCAGCAGATTTCCCGCCTTGGGGGCCCAGTTTACGCCAGTTGCAGCGAAGTCGTCGAGCGACATCGGCACGTCCTTTCTGGCAAACGTTTCCGCGATGACAGGATGGTCGTTCTTGGATAGCAGGACGAGCGTCACACCGCGCCGTTTCAATTCCAGCAGCCCGCGTTGGAATTCTTCAAACGGTACGACCGCGTCTGCACCGTCTTCCGATATGATTCCATTCCAGAGTGTGTTGTCGGCATCCACCGCAAGCACCTTCTTCGGCGCTGCCTTAACCGCAAAGCGGAACTCGTCCTCGATGGTCTTCAATCCGGTCAGCGAGAACGGCATGGCCGCAAGCTTGCGCATTCTCTCGTCCAAGAACCCCGGCGTCTCGGAAGCAAGCACGGACAGATCGGGTGCGATGATGCGAGTCGGCGACAAGGCGTTCGCGATTTCCGCGTCCTTCTCCGAGACGCCGCCGTCCATCACTAGCAGGACTGCTTCCGGGTTGAAGACGTGAAGCTCGCTTGTGGCGTCCAGCGCCGCCTGCCGCCATGTGTCGAAACCTGGCGGCACGTACACTTCGTGCCCTTCGCGTCGGAAGTCTTGGGCGAAGAAATCGAGCGTCACGTTTCCGAGAAGGGCGATTCTCATGGTTCCACCATGCCTCTTTTCAGCGTGCTCGAAAGCTCGACGTTCGCTGCGGACGCCGAAAGCCCGGCGCCGAAACCCGCCGCGATGATGCGCAAGGCTTTTCCGTTCGCTGGAGGCAGAGCGGCGCTTGCAAGCGCGAGCGGAACGGAACAAGAGCCGGTGTTTGCGTAAAGTCCGTTCGTTGAGACAAGTCGGTCTTGCAGCTCTAGCGTTTTGGCTAGCTGCCGTATCATGTACATGTTTGCCAGATGAGGCGCGAAGAGGTCTGGCTTGCCGGCTTGCGCCAGAAACTCGCGCAGGAAGCCCGTCACGGGCCCTGCGACGAAACGAAACACGCCGAACCCGTCCATGCGTATCGTGCCGTCCTCTCTGCAGCGCAGAACGTCCGCGCCCGCGCCGTCCGTGTAGAACGCGAACTTCGCAGAGCCGCCTTGCGCCGAGACGATGGTCGCCGTCGCGCCGTCGCCCATGACGGCGAGCGTGTTGGCGTCGGAGGCGTCCACGTGCGCACTTTGCACGTCGCCGTCCACGAGAAGAACTTTCTTGCCTGTTGCGGACGCCAATTGTCCCGCAATGAAAAGTCCGTAAGGGTATCCGCTGCATGCAAGTCCTATGTCGAACGCGGCTATGTCGTGCTGAAGTCCGAGTGCGTTCTGCAGCCGCACGGCGAGTGCTGGAAACCGGTCACGGTGCGAGAACGTGACCGACACCACGCCTCCGACATCTTCCGGCCGGACGCCTTCCAGCGCACGGCGGGCTGCCGGAAGCGCAAGGTCGAATACGTCCACTCCCGGTGCGGCCACGCGCCGCGTGGCGAACCCTGTCGCCTTCACGATGCTTTCTGCTTTTGCTGCGCCGACGAGACGGGCAAGCGCGGACAGGTTATCCACTTCGTCCGGCGGAATGCAGCCGAAAACAGATTCAATGGAAAGTGATGGAATTTCGACCATTGCGTTTACCTCATTGGGACTCAGTCCGCAATGTATAACCGTAATCGTGGACTTTGTTTGAGAAAGATACGTCGCCGTTCTCCTTGCGGACAATCTCCGCCACGAGCGTGGCGTCGGCGAATATGCGCCGCGTCGCTCCGTCGTCTTCCACGCGCAGCGCGGGCGACACCGCACGGCGCAGCGCTTCGGTGCCGAGGTTGACGCAGGCGAGGTCGAACAGCGCGTATTCAGGTTCGAACGCCCGTGGGAGCTGCGGTGCGCGTTCACATTCGATCGTGTGTTGGCGCGTGAGCGTGACTGTGAGAAGCCGCAGGTGCGGCGCGAGGAATACTGCGGTGAACTTCTCTCCGTTTCCTTTGAGCACGCACTGTGCGGAAAATGCCTGGTCCTTCCAAGCACCGTTTGCGGCCTGCACCTTCGTGCCTCTCAGCGAAAAAAGTTCCTCCACTAGAGTGGTAGTGTCAAGCGAGACGCCTGGAGCGACGCGTATCGGCGCGGGCGTATCGCGCACGAACGTGGTGGAGCAACCGGCGACCAGGGTCGCCGCAAGCAATGTCGACAAGATTCTCGTGCCCATGTTTCGCCACACGTTCCACATCGCGTCAATCAATGAAGAGCATGCTCCACAGCGACGCGGTGCCGCGCAGTTCGTCGCGCGAGATCCGCATCAGGAAAAGGTCGTTTCGCCCGGCGCGCCAGCTCATGAACCCCATGCCGTCGCCGCGCACGCGTTTGAGCATCCGCGCCGCCATGCGCATCTTCGCGCTTTCCATCGGCATGAGCGTGTCCGCAAGCTTGGGAAGGTATATGCGCAGAACGGTGGTGGGCGAGCAGAACATCATGTTGGAAAGCCCGCGCCTGGTCGCTTCCGGGAGCACCTTGAGAAGGCGCATGCGCGGAACGCCGCCGCCAGGGACGTTCGCAGATCCGGCGAGCGCGTAGAAGTTCGCGCCTGGCGCGGACGTGAACGACACCGACTTGCGGATGAATGACGAAATCGACGGATCGAGCAGCGCGAACACGTCGGCGGATCCAAGGTCGCCCGGCGTGGACGTCGCGCCGAACAGCGGCGCGGACGTAGATACGCCGGCGAACGACAGCGCGGACGGATGCAGCGGACGCTCGGATTCGCGGCGGCCGCTGCGCACGCTGCCGCTCAGTTCCAGGCCGCGCGCCGTCATGCGCACGACGATAGTCCCGCCTTCGCAGGCGTCGGATTGAAACAACGCGCGTGCGCCGGATGGACCCATCGAGACGAAAGCGAGGTCGCCGCCGAGCGGCCGCTTCAGCGCGGCGGCGGCGGCTTCCGGCGTGTGCGCCGCCATGACGGCGGACGGGGCGAGCGACGCCCATCTGCCGTCCTTGGTGAAATAGGCGTAGAGAGTGCGGCGGGAATGGCGTCCCGGCGGAATGCGCAACGAGCCGTTCTTCTGCGGGACGACGTCGGGATGCTTCCGCATGAATGCCGCCTTGGTCGTCGAAGCAGGATACAGCACCGACCACGCCTTGATGCGGTCGAACTCGGCCGCGCCAGGTTTTTTGCCGCGCGAGTTCATCCGCCGCATCAGCCCGGCGAGCTTTTCGGCGTCCACGTAGCATACTGCGACGCCTTGCGAACCGACTGGCATTTGGCCGAACAGCCTTGCGGCGCACTGGTTGCGTATGGCGGCGGGGACCAGTTGCGTCAGGATCGGCTCCGACAATCCGTTGCCGAGGGATGCGACATGGCGTGCGACGGTCGGCAGATCGGCGAACGTCACCGTGCAGGCGGGGCGGACCGCCGCGCAAACGTGCAATGCGCCAAACGCGGCGGCAAACAGGGATGCGATTACAACTCTTTTCATTGCGTCGTATTATACCATTTACGAAGCCGTTGGGCAACGGGAAATGCAAGTTGCGGCGCCAAAACCGCTGTCGCGGCATATGTTCTTAAGCCTTGCGGAAATCGAGCAGATGGCCAAGCAGCGAACGTATGCCGCGGTAGTAGAATCCGAAGTCGAACAGGTTGCGCGTGGTGAGCAGGCGGTGCAGGATCGCGCGCGGCTGGAGAAAGCCGCGATACACGTCGCGGACAGCCCGTTTTATCTCGTCCTCGGTGGCGAGAGGCGTTTTCGTGATCGCCCGGCGCATGTCGTATTCGTCCCAGTCGAGCGTAGTCAATCCGTCGCTTTCCTTGAGTTCCTTGAAAAGCGGCGTTCCGGGATACGGTATCGTCATCGTGCACTGCAGGGTGGAGGCGTGCCCGTTGGCAAGCAGCTTGCGCGCGAGGGCGACGGTGTTGGCAATCTCTTTCGG
>JAFPNP010000219.1 GCA_017411125.1 Kiritimatiellia bacterium | reverse complement strand
CCGTGCAAGAGCGCATAGCGCATTGTCGCGCCGCCGGTGTGCCGATAACCAACTACGGCGTGTGCATTGCCGTCTGCAACGGCATAACGGCGGACGCTGCCACCTGCATGGTGAAAAGAAAGCGCAAATAGTCCTATTTGTGGTTGTAGGACTATGGGGATGTTGTAAAGTCAGGTTGGGACGACGCATGAGGACACGCGCACTCTCGGACGGTTGTCCTTGACGCGAGAGGCGGCGGTATGTTAGAATGCTCACATGAAACGCAATATTTTGACTGTCGTGGTCGCTGCGGTATCCGTCGCGACCGTCTGCGCGGCGGACGCTGCAAAGCGTCCCTGTTCCGAGATCACGTTTAAGCCGCTGCCGTCGCAGATGCTGTACGGCGACGAGACGAGACTCGGCAAGGGTCGTTCGTTCGCGAAGGATCCTACCGTGATACGGCACGGCGGGCGCTATCTCATGTACTATAGCGTATGCGCCTACGACAAGGCGCATCTGCCGAAGGATTTCGGCAAGAGGCCGAACGGCTGGTGGGGCGCCGTCGCCGAGAGCCGCGATCTGGTGAATTGGAAGCGCGTCGGCGATTTGAAGGCAGACGGCATGGACGTGCCGGGACAGCTTGAGATGTGGGTTGCACCGTGCGTGAAGAAGATCGACGGCAAGATACACATGTTCGCGCAGTGCCGCGCGTGGCGGCGCGCCGGCAGGAACGAATGTCTCATCTGGCACGCCACGAGCGAGGACGGCATCAACTTCAAGTTCACCGAGCCGCGTCCGATGTTCGAGCCGAAGAACAAGTGGTCGGTCGCGCGCGCTATCGACGCCGAGGTCTACCGCGTCGGCGACAGGCTCATGTTGATGTACGCGACGCGCGAAAAGCCAGGCGCGAAAGTGCAGCGTCTCGGCATCGCATGGGCGCCCTACGCGAGCGACTGGGCGTCGGACAAGTGGACGGAGCTTTCCATGGAAAAGCCGCTGTTCGAGCCGGAGCTTCCGTGGGAAATGAGCTGCATAGAGGCTCCGACCGTAGTGGAGCGCAAGGGGATATGGTATATGTTCTACGCGGGTGCATACAACCACGAACGCCAGCAGATCGGCGTCGCGTGGTCGGCGGACGGCGTGAATTTCCGCCGCTGGCGCGACGTGCCGGTGTTCCCGCACGGCCGGCCGGGCTCGTGGAATGAATGGGAGAGCGGGCATCCCGGATTGTTCGTGGACGACGACGGGCGCGTGTATCTTTTCTTCCAGGGCAAGGCAACGTTGAAAGGCGACTACAGCCTTTCTTGTGTCGAGGTCGTGTTCGTCGACTGACGGAATATCGTCTGCCGAAACACTTTCGCATTGCGTTTGGCGGCGCGGTTCGGTATACTAGACAGCATTCGTTTCAACACAAAGGAAAAACAAAAAGGAGTAATAGAAATGCGTCAGTTCATTTGCGCGTTTGCGCTCTGCGCGGCGGCGACCGTCATCGCGGCAGGTCCGACGGTCCATGTGTCCAAGGAGGGCGCGAACCGCGTGGTGGTGTCCATAGAGACTGTGGGGGGCGTGTCCGCGCAGGCGTACAACCGCTCGTTGAAGAAGAATCTCGAACTGACTGGCGTGTTCCAGATCGGGCAGAATGGGCAGATCCGCGTGACGGGCGCTCCGGGCGGCGCGGTGACGGCGACCGGAGCCGGCAAGCAGATTACGTCGACGGCGTCCGTGACCGACGACAAGTCGGCGCGAATGGCCGCGCGTGCGTTCTCCGACGCGATACTCCAGGCGCACACCGGAAAGCGCGGCTTTGCGCAGGACCGCATCGCGTTCGTCAACCGCAAGGGACCCGATAACGCGGAACTGTACATGTGCTATCCCGACGGCTACGACATCCGCCAGCTCACGAGCGACCGCCGCGCCGCCGTGGGTCCGCGCTGGGCGCCGAACAAGAACGACATTTACTACACCGGTTTCCTGCAGCGCACGCCGCTGGTCTACCGCCTCGATGCGGCGACGGGCCGACGTTCGCTGCTTGCGCAGTTCAAGGGGCTCGCCACCGGCGCGGCGGTCTCGCCCGACGGCAAGTCGTGCGCGATAGTGCTTTCCTACCAGGGCAATCCTGAACTCTACGTGCTGGACTTCGCGACGAAGCGCGTCACGCGCATGACGCGTACTAAGAACGCTTCCGAGGCGTCCCCGTGCTGGAGCCCGGACGGCAGCCAGATCGCCTACGTCAGCGACGAGACGCGCCATCCGCAGGTCTACATCGTGGACGTCGCCGCCCGCAAGAGCCGCCGTCTCACGAACATGGGCAGCGAGAACACCAACCCCGACTGGGACGCGAACGGACGTCTCGTGTGGTGCACCAAGCGCGGGGGACAGAACTACGTCGCCGTCATGGATCCGGCGCAGGGCGAGCGTAGTACCCGTCTCGTGACGGACGCCGGCAGCTGGGAACATCCCAGCTGGGCGGCAGACGGACGGCACGTGGTGGCGTCGCGCGACAATGCCCTTTTCATCATAGACACCGATTCCGAAGGCGACCGTCCCGTGCGCCTCTTCAACAATGCCGGCAACTGGATGAATCCGGCGTGGAGCCGATGAAAGGAAGCGACCATATGGCAAGCATGAACAGAAGGGATTTCATCGGTCTTGCCGCCGGTGCGGCGCTCGCTGGTTGCAATGCGACGGCGGTAGCTAGCAGGAATAAATCTGCAGGGCGCATTCTGTACGGTGCATGCCGTTCGTCTGTAGAAGATGTCGCGGCAATGCGCGAACTTGGATACGATTTTTGGGAATGGGGCGCTGGTCCGGCGTTCGACCCGGCAAAGGACGACGCATGGTGGAAACGGCAAAAGGAAAAGATTGCCCAGCGGCCGCTTCCGCTCAGGAGTTGCAACGGCTTTATTCCGGGAAAATTCCGTCTGACCGGACCCAAGGCTAGCCATGGCCCCGCGCTCGACTACGCCGAGAAAGTCCTGCGCCGCGCGGACGAAATCGGCGTGCAGACGATAGTGTTAGGTTCCGGCGGCGCGCGCAACGTGCCGAAGGACTTCGTCAAAGCCGATCCTAAGGCTGTCGAGAAGGGCATGGGGCAGTTTGTCGATTTCTGCAAGGCGCTTGCAAAGAGGGTCGCGGATCTCAAGACCGTTCAGGTCGTCATCGAGCCGCTTCGTCCGAAGGAGAGCAATCTCGTGAACTTCGTCTGGCAGGGCAAGGAGATAGTTGACGAGGTGGCGTCTCCGCGTCTGCGTCTTCTTGCCGACATCTTCCACATGATCGAAGGTGGCGAGACGGCGGATTCGATTGTCAAAGCGGGGGGTGCCCTGCTCAAACACTGCCACATCGCCACAAAGGGTCCGCGTCTGTATCCCGGCGCGAACGATACGGAGGTTTTCCTGCCCTATTTTGCGGCGCTCAAGCGCATCGGCTACATTGGTGGCGTCTCCTGCGAATGCGGATGGGGAAAGAAGGGAGAGCTGAAGAAGAACCTCGCCACGGCGCTTGAAACAATGAAGGGTCTCGAGGAGCGGGCTTGACGCAAGCCGCCGCACGTTCCAGATGATTGAGAAGGCGAAAATATCAGACGTTCTCGGACGGCTTCGCGAAGTGGAGGCTGCCATGGGCGACCCTGACGTGATCGCGGACGCGAAACGCTATCGTGCCGTGGTGGGCGAGCACGCCGCGCTGCGCAAACTGGAGTCCGCCGCGATGCGGTATTTCAAGATTCTCGACGACATCGAAGGAAACGAGTCGCTGCTGGACGATCCCGACTTCGCAGAAGAGGCCAAACGCGAGATAGAGCGGTTGAAGGGTGAAGAGCCTGAGGCCGAACGCGCGGTGCTTGCAGGTCTGCTTCCGCCAGATCCGCTTGAAGGGCGCAACGCGGTGTTCGAGGTGCGCGCCGGTACGGGCGGCGACGAGGCGGCTCTTTTCGCCGGAGACCTGTTCAGGATGTACTCGCGATACTGCGAGGCGCATGGATGGAAGGTTCACGTCATGGGGGCGAACGAGACTTCGCTCGATGGATACAAGGAGATACTCTTCACCGTCGAGGGTGAAGGAGCGTACGGTGCCTTTCGTTTCGAGAGCGGCGGACACCGCGTGCAGCGCGTGCCTGAAACCGAGGCGCAGGGTCGCATCCACACGAGCGCGGCGACCGTTATCGTGTTCCCGGAGGCCGACGAGGCGGAGGATGACATCGACATCCCGGAAAAAGACCTCCGCATCGACATTTTCTGCGCAGGCGGCCACGGCGGGCAGGGCGTGAACACCACATATTCCGCCATCCGCATGACGCACCTGCCGACGGGTCTCGTGGCGCAATGCCAGGACGAACGCAGCCAGCAGCGCAACAAGGAAAAATGTCTTGCCACGTTAAAGGCGAGAATCATAGACCAGCGCCGGCGCGAGGAGGAAGCCAAAGCCGGCGCGAGTCGGCTTTCCTTGCGCGGCTCCGGGGACAGGTCGGAACGCATCCGCACCTACAATTTCCCCCAGAACCGCCTCACTGACCATCGCGTGGATTTGACGCTCTATTCTCTCGATCGCATAATGGAAGGCGCACTCGATCCGGTCTTGGACGCCCTGCGGTCTCGCGACACCGATCAGCGCATTTCTGCGGCACTCAGCGAAAAGGCGTGAGGCTATGGATTTTGCCGGAATAGTTGCAGACTGGAACGCTGGGCACTTTTTCACGCATCCGTGGTTTTGGGCCAGTTTCTGTGCGTGGATGGCGGCGCAGACGATAAAGCTTCTCCGCTCGCTGCGCACCACGCACACGGTGGATTTCGAGTATCTTGTATCGACGGGCGGGATGCCGAGCGCGCATTCGGCCATGGTGGCGGGGCTTGCAACGTCCATCGGGCTGACGGAAGGGTTCGGCACGCCCATCGCGATGCTTGCGCTTGGCTTTGCGGTGGTGACGATGTTCGATGCGGCGACGGTGCGGCGGGCTGCTGGCGAACAGGCGAAGGTGCTGAACTCGATGCTCAGGGAGATACGCGAACTGAAATTCAAGCCGAAGCATCTGAAGGAACTGCTCGGACACACGCGCAAAGAGGTGTTTTGGGGAATGGTTCTCGGCGCATGCGTGGCGGTTCTTGTATGCAGCCTTTGGCCTGCATCGTTTCATTGCGCCGGCTGACGGCCTCTGGCCACCTCGAACAGCCGGTCAGCTTCTTTCAGCAAGGGTCGTAGTTTCGCGGCATCGTCACCGCGCGCCATGGCGCCCAGAAACTGCCTGTACGCTTCGCCCGCAGCCATCAATCCTTCGCCGCGGCCGACGACGTACATCGGCATTTCAATCGATTTACGGGCGGCGGCATTTTGAAGAGAGGTGCTTTTGGACGCCAAGGGGATGGCGTCTTCGAACGAGTACGAAACAATCGGATCCCTTGCCTTGCCGACAGGATATAGCCGAAGTCGGGATGCAAACATGCGCAAATCCCATTCGCTTGCTTCCCCGGGCGAAAGCACTGCGCGGGCCAGCCGGGCAAGTCGTTCGTCCGAGGCGCGATCCTGGGCGACAGGTTCCCTTTCGCCCGTCAGCTGCTCTGCCAGCCATGCGCCGTCCCATTTCGCACCGGAGGCCAGCCGTTCAAGCACAGGCTTGAATGCGCGGCGCTCTCGTGCAAATGTTACCAAATAACCCGGCAACGCCGCACCTGGTCCTTTCACCAGGCGCATGTCGGTACACAGCGCGGGGAAAAACGGCAGTCTGGCGGAACTCCACAGCTCCAGAACAAATCGCGTATCGGCGTGCGCCACGTCGACGTTCGCCGATCTCAACGCGCCTTGGACGAACCAGTTCGGCAACGCATCCGTCTTGATTCCTTTGGGCGCGTTGCGGTCGATCCAAGAGGCGAAATACGCCTTTGCGATTTCAAAGCGCAGAAGGTCTATGTCGGAAAATCCGGGCGACGGAAGCGAAATGCGCGTGACCAGTCCCGAATCCCGGCGCTCGGTTCTGGCGATGACGCTCGTATCGTTCGTCTGCCCGTCCATTGCGTGAATCACGAGGCCTGGAGAGTCTCGCTTTGGGATTTCCAGCTTGTATGCGCGTTCGATATTCTCCACGCACTTGGATGCGAAACTCAGAATAGGGAGGCGGAATCCCCTGGGATCGCCCGGCACGTCTGCCGCCACGACCATTATGAAACCGTTTGCGGACGTGGCCGCCTTGGGAATCTGAAACAACTTGCGTCTGACCGCCTGGCGTTTCTCGCCCTGCGCAAACGCGGCAGCGGCGCAGAACGCGAACGCCAACAGCAAGGCGAATTTGGGCAACGGTCTCATGCGGACGCCCTAGCGCACCTTCAGCAGGAAGTGGCTCTTCTTGCCGCTGCGCAGCACGGCGACGCGCCCGTCGACGAAATCGTCTTCCGCGAAAACGCGCCCCGCATCGACTTTCGCTCCGTTCAAAGACAATCCGCCTTGCTGCGCCATCCGGCGCGCGTCGCCGTTCGAGGTGAACATTTTTGCGGCTGCGGCGACCAGGAAGACGGGTTTGCCGATGCAGTCTGCCTTTGCCAGCTCCGCGCTCTTGACGTCCTTGAATATCGTCTCCAGTTCGTCCGCGCTTTTTCCTTCGACGGAACCGCCGAAGAGCGTCTGCGTCGCGCCGAGCGCGGTATTGAGTCCTTCCTCGCCGTGGACGAGCCGCGTAATTTCTTCCGCCAACGCCTTTTGCGGGATGCGTTCTTCCGGGTTTGCTTTCATCTGCGCTTCCAGT
>JAFPNP010000218.1 GCA_017411125.1 Kiritimatiellia bacterium | reverse complement strand
CGTGTTGTTCCAAACGACAGGCGCCGGGACAAGATCCGTCCCCGAACCCGAGAAGTAGATTGTTCCGTCAAGCGCGTCCATCAATCCGGCGCGCCCGTTGGAAACGACCGGCTTGAAGTCGCGCACGAGAACGTATGTGCCGTCCACGCCGTTCGTCTGCCAAATTTTCATGCCGTATAAGCGGATGGCCGCAGGCTCGTTCATTGAATTGTTGTTGTTGTTTGCGAATATGTACAGATTGCGACCGATGTCCACAAAACCCTGTTCGGACGACATGTCTTTTACTGCGCGGCCTTCCCCGTATTGTTCACTGGAAACATCGACGTTCATCACCCCCAAAGGAGAGAACTCCACGGTGAATACTTGTTTTTTTGCGGCGTCGCCATGCCATACTTCGCAGCTTGGCATCCGGTCCGGGATGGTGAATACGTCCGTATTGCCGCCGTCGAAATACGTGTCGTGCGTTCCGTAAAGAATGCGCATCCAGCCACTGCCCAGCGTGTGGAAAGAAATCCTTTTGCTGCCATCCGACGCGCCCAGCAAAGTTCTCCTGTCGGTGCTGTCGTCAATCCAGCGAAAACGCATCTCTGCTTTCGTGCCAGAAACTGCATTGATACCTGTGTCGATGAATTGCGCTTCCGAGGAAGAAATATCCGCAACCTCGTGCGTTCCTTCAATCACCGGTGAGCCGGCCACGAGATCGGTTCCGCTGCCGGAATAGAAAATCCGTTCCGACACGGCATCCCACAACCCGACTCTTGCGCCTTTGACGCACGGCCTGAAGTCGCGGACGAGCCGATAATTGCCGCTTCCATCCATCTGCCAGATTTTCATGCCATACAGACGCATTTGAGAAAAGCCGTTCGCAATTCCGCCGTCGTTGTTGGCGAAAAGATACAGGTTGACACCAAGCGACAAATCCGCCGTGCGCGGCCCGTCCTTGTCCTGTGCAAACCCGATGCCCTCGACGGTCGTGGACCAGAGCCCCGCCGTCGAGATTTCCGTCGTTATGGAATAATCCCTGTTTTCCGCAATGCTTGTCGCGAACGATCCACCCTGCTCGTCCACATACCATTCGCCGTCGTCGTATCCGCCCCAGTACCAATAGCCTCTGTTCCCGCATAGATAGAAACGCTTTCCAGAGGCCGTCGCGGAAAGAAGATACTGTCTTCCGTTAAACGCTTTCCACTGAAAGTGCATTTCCGCCTTGGTTCCGGTCTTCGCCATAACACCAGTGTCGATGTATTGCGTGCCGTCGGACTCCACGTATTCCAGAAACATGTCCGGGATGTCGGAAGAGGGAACTGCGTCCAGCGAAAAATCGGCATCGACGATGTTGGCCGTTTCACCGGCGCTTGTGTACCCGCTGAGATCCGAGGCTACTCCGCCGTTGGAGCATGCGCCAACAGTTTTCTCCATGACGGCGGAAACGCCGGCCGCCACAGCTGTGAGCGTGTAGTTCGCCGCCGGCACGGGGATGGCGTAGATGCCCTTGGCGTCGGTTGTCGCGGTGTACACCGTGCCGGAGTTTTTGTTCACGGCGGTCACGGCGGCTCCGGGGAAAGGCGTACCGTCGCGGCCCAACACGCGACCGCTCACGATCGTTCCGCCCTTCACGGTACTCACGCTTGGCGGATAGATGTTGTAGATGATAGTATGCAGCGTGGTGTAGCCGTTGTCGACATCGGACAGATCCGGCGGGTTGTACCACAGATTCCAGTTGCCGCCCCATCCCAGATTGAAGTGGATGTACAGCGTTCCGTCGTCGTAGCCATAGCCGTCGGCCACGATGGAGTGCCCCGGCACGCTCACGCCGCAGGGACTTTTCAGATTCAGGCTGGACAGTATCGCGCGCACTGCGTCGTCTTCCCGAGAGCGGTCATAGTTCAAGAAAAACGCGGAGTTTGCGTATTGGAACGTGTCTGTCAGGCGGTAGTAGAAAAGCGCAAACACGGCACTGCCGCCGCCGCCGTCATAGGACATGAAGCATGAAATGCCGACGTCGCGCAGAAGCTTGCCGATCGCCTGCTGTTCGGCGTCCGTCACGCCGCCGGCCAACGGCATGTTGTCCCAGTCGTAGACGCCGCCGAACGGCGGATTCCACGGGATGTACTCGCTGTTTTCATCGGCCCGCCAGCCCTTGCTCAGCGTCCAGTCGCCGGTTTCGCCCACCTTTCCGCGAAGATCGTTGCGTCCGGCCGTCACGTTCCCCTGCGGCCACTTCCAGTAACGCAAGATCTGCGCGCCGGCGGTTGCGCTGCATCCGCTCAAATACTGATTAGGCGTATACAGATTTTCTCCGTGACCTGTCTGGTACCAAGTCGTTTCCAGAAGCGGCGCCACGCGGACATCGGACACTGCGGATTTGCTTGTTCCACTTGCAGCCAGCAAACGAGCGCCGGACGTTTCGCCCAAAAGTTCAGCCCATTTCCTTTCCGCCTTCGATTTCCGTCCGGCGGCGAGCAAACGCCCATTGGAAGCGCCTGATGCGTCCGTCTTTTCGAGCGCGACGGCGCATCCGGCGGCGTCGGTCGAAAGCATCGCCCAGACGGGGCTTTTATCGGAGGCTTCAAACGACGAACCCTCGAAGAACGCCAACACGGGATTCAAGCGCCGGTCGGCGGACACGGCGACAAATCCGCCCGAAGCGCCGTCTGCGTTTTTGAGTTTCACTATGTAGAACGCGCCTTTTCCGTCCTTGCCGACGTATGCGACGGCGCCGTCCGTTTCCGAACCCAGCCCGCGCCCCAGCGCGGAACCTGTTTTCAACCATGCCGCCGCCGCGCGCTCGGCCTCTTCCGGCGATACCGACGTCGCAGCAGCAGCCGTCAGTGCAATCACGCCAGCCGCGATAGACGCGACAACTCCACGTATCCATGAGAAACATATGTTTTTCATTAGAACTCTCCAGATATGACTTTTCGAACACGAGAACACATGCCCGTGCATGCGACAATAATACCATATTCATTGCAGAATACAAGCAAAAAACAGCAATTGAAACCCGCCCTCCCGTGCGACGATACAGGAGGACGGGCGTCCTCGCCCGCCGGATAAGATACGCAAGGCAAAAGGGGCGCTGGGACGACGCTACACTATCTACAATCGTGAGCCTATAGGGAGACGATCGCGAACCCATAGAGAAACTAACGCGAGCCTACAGGGAGACGATCGCGAGCCTATAAGGCGGCGCGTGGGGACACGCGCCCTCCCAGCCCGCGCTGCGGCAGCTTAAAAGGACAAACCTCAACGCGCCGTTGCAAACGAGCGCGGCCCAGCGGCGGATATGTCGAACGGCTTGAAGCCGGCCTTTACGACGGGCGAGCCGGGCTTGAACCTGAAATCGCGCTTCGCCGCGTCCACGAAAAGCGGATCCGCCACAAATCCTTTCGCGTCGTTCCCCTTCGCCTGCCATTGCGCGAACGTCTTGCCGTTGAACGACGGAGCGCCGTTCTCCGTCCACCAGAAGTTGCCGATCCAGTTTATTCTTCCGTTCTCGCGCACCGATGCGCCGTACCGCGACAACGCAGATCCAGAGTTCCAATATACCACGTTGCGCTCCGCCGTGAACGAAAGATGCGGTTCCGCGCGGGAGAGTCCGACTTGCCCCTGCCGGCTGAAGGCGAGAATGTTGTTGCGCAAGACGTTGTCCTTGCCATAGTGCTGGTGGAAGGACGAATCCTTCGTATCGTAGACGAGATTGTTTTCGAACACTATCCCCTCGCTGCCCTCGTCCGGGTACAGCCCCCATCCGCCGTAGGTACGCGAGTCCACGTCGTACACCACGTTGTTCGTCACGCAAGTGCCGTAGGACGTGCCGAGCGTGTAGACGCCGCCCATGTCGCTCAGCGCGCGCTGCCCGATCTTGTGGATACGGCAGAACGAAAGCGTGTTGCCCTGCGCGAGGCTTCCCGTATAGCCCCACACCCACCCGATCGACACGCCGGTGTAGTAGAAATCGCTTATCTCGCAGTGCGTCACAGTGTTGAACGGCGAACTGCCGATCCACACGCCTACGCCCTCCGCGTGGATCCGCCCGCCGCGCGATATGATGCAGTCCTCGACCACGTTCCAGCCGGTGCCGCGCCCGTTTTTCAGCGCAACCACGCGTTCGCCCTTCCCGACAGGCTGCGACGCCGCCATCGTACCGATCCTTACGCCGCCGGCGCCGAGGTCCGCTATCTCGCAGCGCTCTATGCGGTTCGAAACGCACCCCTCGCGCAGCCACACGCCGTACTCCCCGACGTTCGACACCCTGCATCCGCGCAGGACGATCCT
>JAFPNP010000217.1 GCA_017411125.1 Kiritimatiellia bacterium | reverse complement strand
GTGAAAAGACAGTCCGGGGCGAGCTTCTGCGCCAGCTCGACTTGGCGGCGAAGAAACGTCCACGTGAGATCGGCGACCGCCTTCCGGCCTTCCGCGTCGGCTTTAAAATAGTGCTTGTTGCACAGAGGCTCGTTCATCATGTCGAACATCAAAAGGCCGGGCTCGTCCTTGAGCGCGTTCACGATGGCGATCGTGTAGCGATCAGCCTCCGCATACGCCTCCGGCTTGATCGTGTTCAAGTCCAATCCGTTGCCGTTGAAGAGGATGGGCATGGTCTTGTATCCGCACGAGTGGCACGTGCGAACGAACTCGACCACGCGCTTGACGAACTCCTCGCCCTTCTCCCGGTAGATGCGCTGGCTCATCCAGAACCGCACGGTGTTCAATCCCACGCGCGATCCGTATGCAAGCTCTCTTCGCACCTTCTGTTCGGAATGGATGGCGTAGCACACGCCGCGAATCTTCCCGCAGTCGATCTTCGGCTTTTCGGCCTGCAGCATTCCAGCCGCCGCAACGGCCAATGCGCCCATGGCGATCGTTTTCTTCATCTTGCGTTTTCCTCTCTTTTATCGCCCCTACCGGGGACGTAAATCAACCTGAAAGGCCAGAATCGCCGCGACGGCGGCAAGCATGACGGCCGATGCGAGCTTGAGCCAGGCCGCCGACCTTGCCGAGCCAAGCAGACGCGAACGGAAAAAATCGGCTGCGAGAATGACGGGGAAATAGATGAACGGCACGAGCGCGCAGAAAAGCGTACCGAGGAGAAGCACCTGCACGGCGGGCGGCAACGCCGTCCCCTTCTGCGTGAAATTCGGCAGGAACGCCAGAAAGAACAAAATGGTAAGCGGATTGGACATCGACATGAACACGCCGCGCCGCACGAGGCGCCAGCCCTTCGCCGCCGCCGGGACGAACGCATCCTCGCCGCGCAGCCTGAATCCAGTCCACGCCTCCTTGAACGCCCCGAACGCCAAATAGCCGATGTACGCCGCGCCTGCGATCTGTATCGCCGCCATCACCGCGGGATGCGCCGTGAAGAAAGAGGCGACGCCGGCGGAAAGAAGCAACACCCACAGCCAGCAGCCAAGCACAAGCCCGGCCATGAGCGTTGAAGCCCGCGCCTTGCCGTCGGCAAGCGCCGTGGCAAGCGTGCACGTCAAGTCCGGGCCGGGCTTGATGATGAGCGCTACGCAACCGATTATATAAGTAGTAAGCACGGTCTTGCGTCAGGGCGCGGCGTAGCCGACGTGGAATCCGAATGGCGCCAGGGCGACGGCGGAAGCGTCTTTCCACTCCGCGCCGCGGGCGACGAGCGCGGCGCCGGAAACCTTCTGCGGGATCTTGGCGACGACGGCCCTGTCGCGCCAGTTCTGCACCACCAGCACGCTCCTCTCGCCGGGAGCGCGGCGCACGAACGCCGTCACGTCGTCCGCAGGCGATACGTCGAGCCACTCCAGTCCCTCTTTGCCGTTGAGCGCCGTGAGCGCGGGCGTCGTGCGGCGCAGCTCCGAAAGACGCCTCACGAGCGCAAGCCGGCCCTTGCCGTCCGGAGTCTCCGCCGCCGACCAGTCCAGCGGCGTGCGCCCGAACATCGAATGGTCCGGCGACGCTTCGCAGAATTCATTGCCGTTGAAGAGCATCGGAACGCCGTCCGCCGTGAACATGTACACGAGCGTCTGGTCTATTCCGGCGCGCGTCCAGGAAATCTCGCGGCGCGGACGCACGTCCGTGGCGATGTCGTGGTTCTCGTAGTGGTTTACGAAACGCGCGCCCACCGCGCACTTCGCATGGCGCTTCTCCCATACGGAGCGCACCGTCCTCGCGGACGCTTTTTTCGCCACGGAGGACGCAAGGAGCTCGCCGAACTGGAGCCGCCCGTAGTCGGCGTCGAAAGCCCACGTCTGGTTCGCGCTGTCGGATCCTTCGCACAGCAGCACGGCGTCGGGCCGCAGCACGCCGATGCGGTTTCGGGCCTCGCACCAGAAGTCGAGCGGTATGCGCGCCCCGACGTCGCAGCGGAAGCCGTCGCATCCGAAATCCGCCACGAGATACGCCATGTTCGCGAACAGATACTCGCGGAGCGCCATGCAGCGGAAGTCGAACTGCGGGAAGCGCCACCGTCCCTTCAGCACCGTGCCGTCCGCGTTCCACCGCGTGAACTCCGGGCGTTTCTTCAGTATCGGCGCGGAAGGTCCGCAGTGGAAGTACACGAGATCGAACAAAACCTTCAGCCCCGCCCGGTGCGCGGCGGCGACCAGCTCCCTGAGGTCTGCGTCGGAACCGTATTCGGGATCGACGTGGAAGTAGTCGGAAATGCGGTATTGGTTGCGCGGATTGTCGAATCCGCTGGCGATCTGGCGCGGACTCCAGAAAGACCGGTCCATGTCCTCGTCCATCTTGAACACCGGCACGAGATAGAGTATCGTGGCGCCGGCTTCTTTGATGTACGGAATCTTGGCCGTGACGCCCTTTAGCGAGCCGTCTGGCGAAAACGCCCTGGGCTGCACCTGGTAGATGACGCCCTTGGAGAACCATCCAGGCGCATTCCTTGCCGGCTGCGCGCTCATGTCGCCGCCGAACGCGACGGAAGCCGCCAGCGCGGCGATCGCCGCCGTCCTGTTTTTCCCGATTGCCATGACGCCCCTTTCGCCGTTCAATTCATTTGGAATGCGCGATCCGCAGGTTCTCGCCGTCATCCTCCAAGTCGAACACCTTCATGCGCTCGAGCGGCCCGCTGTTGGGCTGGTGCAGCGTGAGCTTGAGGCGTCCCTTGAGGTCTGCGAAGATCATGCAGTGGCCTCCGTCGCGGCCGAAGAGGAGCGAATCCTTCGTCCACGGGCCTGCGATCCTGCCCGAAGCCGACGAGCGCACCAGCACGCAGTAGCCGTGGCCCTTGACCATGTTCGACCATACGAGATACAGCCTTCCGCTCTTCGCGGAACGGTGAAAGAACGGCCCGTCGGTGACCGGGCCGGCGCCGGGCATTGCGCTCCTCGCGTCCAAAAGCCGCTTCGGCGGCGCCGTGAACGAGGCGAAGTCCGGCGCGAGCGGCGCATACTCGATCGTGCCGTTGCCTACCTGGCACCATTCGTGGCAGAACGCCATGTACGGCTTGCCGTCCTCGACGTAGAGCGTCCCGTCGAGCGTCTGCCATTCCGGCGGAGGCACAGGGCCTTCCTTCACGGCCTTGAACGGCCCTTCCGGGCTCTCGGAGGAAAACACCCAGACGCCGCGAGGCACGAGGCTTCCCGGATTCACGCCCTTGCCCATCGGCTGCATCTTCCTGGCGTTCGCGTCCTTTTTCTCCGTGATGGTGGTAAAGAGCCAGAACTTGCCGCCGAACTTGTGCACCTCGGGCGCCCACACGGCGGTCGGCTTGACGGATTTCGGCACGTTCATGGCGACCTTCATGGGCGTCCAGTCGGAGAGATCGGCGCTGCGGCGGACGAACACCTCCTTGCCGCCGAACCATGCTTTGGAGCTGTACAGCCAGTACTCGCCGCCATGCACCAGCACAAACGGATCCCGGATGCGGAAGTCGCTTTCCGCGCCTGCCGCCGCCACGACGGCGCAAACACACGCCGCCGCCATCTTCTTGATCGTAGTTTTCATCATTCGTTCTCCACGTCGCTGCAAACTGCCGCACATTCTATCAAATCCTCCCGCGCTTGCCAACCATCAAATAGGTTGGAGGTTCCCCAATTTTTTCTTTGCTGGCGAGGCGTCGCGGAGGCCTGTGCGTTTTCGAGCCAGTTTTAGGGAAAGAGCGTTGCCTTTCAAGTTCGATCTTCGGTATAATACGAAGTGCTAAACACCAAACAAGAAAGG
>JAFPNP010000216.1 GCA_017411125.1 Kiritimatiellia bacterium | reverse complement strand
CCTTTCTTGTTTGGTGTTTAGCACTTCGTATTATACCGAAGATCGAACTTGAAAGGCAACGCTCTTTCCCTAAAACTGGCTCGAAAACGCACAGGCCTCCGCGACGCCTCGCCAGCAAAGAAAAAATTGGGGAACCTCCAAGCGCGGGAAATATAGCCGCGCGCGGACGCATTGTGGTATACTATCTGCCGTGACCTTTTTTCTCATACGGACGTTTACCGCGCTGATACCATTCAAGCGCGCGCGTCGGCGTCTGCGCGACCGGTTGATGGCCGCCGCGCGCGGGCGCCGTCTCGCAAGGACGCTCCCCCTGGTCCGCGCGCGCTACGCTGCGCACGAGGCGGAGTGCCGGGCGAAGTTCGCGCGCGGCGAACGGTTGCGCGTCGCGTTCCTCGTGTGCGACGCTTCGATGTTCTCCGCGGAGCCGGTGTTCGCGAAGATGAAGGACGATCCGCGATTCGACTGCTTCATCGCCATCGTGCCCCGCGTTACGCGCGGCGAGGCGTTCCTGCGGGAAACGTTCGTCAAGACCGCGGATGTTCTGGCTAAGCGGTATCCCGGGCGTGTCCGCCTTCTTTACGACCTGGAGTTGGGGCGCGGCGAGCCTCTGGAGGCCGACATGGTGTTTTCCTCCATCCTGTACGAAGACCAGACCCTGCCCCGCTATGCCGTCGAAGAACTGTCTCGCAGGGCCTTGGTCGCCGTTCTGTATTATGGCTACGGCGGGCTCTTCGCCACCAACGAGCGGAAGACCCCGTTCCTGCCGAACGTTGTGTTCGCGTGGCGCTATTTCGTGTCGAACGAGGCGACGCGCGCCATGAGCGTGGAGCGGAATCCAGAACTCGCAGGCAACATCCGCGTCGTGGGATACTGCAAGATGGACAGGCTTGCTTCGATTTCGCCAGCGTCGCGCAAGCGCAAGCGCGTGATGCTCTGCCCGCACCACACGATCGAAAAGGATACCGAAGGGCTCGCTCTCTCGACCTTCCTGCAGCGCTCGGATCTTTATCTCAAGCTGCCGGCGCTGTACCCGGACGTCGATTTCGTGTTCCGTCCGCATCCGCTGCTTTTCCCCCGCCTCGCCACGCCGAAATGGTGGGGACGCGAGAAAACCGATGCCTATTGCGCGCGGATCGAGGCTTTCCACAACGTCGAGTTCCAGAGAGGCGGCGACTATTTCGCCGCGTTTGCGGATTCGGACGCGCTGATACACGACTGCGGTTCGTTTCTCGCCGAGTATTTCTACACGGGCAAGCCTCAATGCTACCTGCTGGCGGACGACGCCACGGTCGAACGGCAGTTCCTGCCGTTCAGCCGGAGACTGCTCGAACACGCGTGCCGCGCATACACCGACGAAGACGTCGTCGCGTTCATTGAGCGCGTCCGGTCGGGCGACGATCCGGACAAAGCCGGACGCGACGCATTTGCCGCGCGCGAAGTCTGCGTAAACCATCCGCACGCGACGGACGCCGTCCTGTCGGACATGGAGAATACAATAGGAAAACAAGGAGGACGTTCTGCATGAGCAAGACGATCATAGGGTACACGAGCGGGGTCTACGACCTCTTCCACATAGGCCATCTCAATTTGCTTAAGAACGCGCACGGCCTCTGCGACAAGCTGATCGTGGGCGTATCGGTGGACGAACTGGTCGCATACAAGCACAAAAGGGCGGTGATTCCGTTCCAGGAACGGCTTGAGATCGTGAGATCGATCAAGTACGTGGACGCGGCCATACCGCAGGACGACCTCGACAAGTTCAAGATGTGGGAGAAGCTGCACTTCGACGTCCTCTTCGTCGGCGACGACTGGTTCAACACCCCCAGCTGGAAGGAGATGGAGGCGAAGTTCTCCACGGTCGGCGTGCGCGTCGTATACTTCCCGCGCACCAAGGGCACGAGTTCCACGCTCCTCACGGCCACGCTGAAGAAGCTGCGCGAAGGAGGGGCGGCATGAGTCTGTTCGTCCGCAGGTACGAGAAGGGGCGTCTCGTGACGCGGTTTTGCGGCATGCGCGTGTGGAGAGCTGCGGAAGAGCCAGGGCTGTCTCTGCAGGCGCAGTTGCTGCGGCGCGAGCTGCTGGCGACGACGGACGTCGGGAATGCGCCGCCTGCGCGCGGCTACGCGCGGGACGTGCAGCTCGCCGGCGTCGTGCTTCTGAAGGAAGTGCTGCGCGTGGCGCGCGAGAACGGCTTCCATCCGTGGATGATCAGCGGAAGTCTGCTCGGGACGGTGCGCCACGGCGGGAAGTTCGTTCCGTGGGACGACGATGTGGACCAGGGGATGTTGCGCGACGAGTACGACCGGTTCTGTGAAGTGTTCAACGAAAAGTGCCGAGATGGCTATTACGCCTGGCGGCGTTTTTCGCGGAAGTGGAACCAGATCAAGGTGTCGCACCGCGATCTTCCCAAGGATGTCACGGCGTCTGTGATGTCTTACGACCTCTACCATTCTCCGCTGCCGACGTTGAAGGAGAAACATGCGCTTTTCATGAAGGTCAGGGATGCGCAGGAGCGGAACGCCGCGCGCTTCGACCCGCAGGGGGACGATGCGGCGCACCGCGCCGCGCTCGACGCCGCGCGGCGCGAGTGGGTGATGGATGGGAAGCTCCCCGCAACGCCGGAAGCCAAGCCCGCCGTGCTGCGCGGAATCGAGTTCATGGTGGCCGGCTGGGTGAAGGAGGCCGTTTACGATTACGACGACATTTTCCCGCTGCGCCAGACGACCTTCGAGGGCGTTGACGTGCTGGTACCCAACGATCCGGAGATTGTGCTCACCTACAATTACGGCGACTGGGCCGGATGGCCGGGGCGCCTCCAGCCGCATCATCCGGCTTCGCGTTTCAGCATGGAGAAGGCGCTGGTTCTCCGTCGGTTTGTCAAGGCGCACGGTTCGTTTGGAAAGGACGCATAGATGCTGGAGTTCATCGCAGGACTGCTTTCGCTAGTTCCGTTTTCGCGCAGAAGCCGGAGGAAGCGCCGGATGGATGTGATTTCGTTTTGGTACGGGCTTTCGGTCCGCAGACGCGCCAAAATAGTCGGCGAGGGCCTTCGCTGCCATGCGCCCGTGAAGGTTTCGCGCAAGACCACAATCGGCGAACACGTCCATTTCAACGGGGCGCAGGTTTTTGGAAGCGGCAACGTCACGTTTGGAAAATGGGTGCATTCGGGCGAAGGTTTGAAGATATTCACGCGAAACCACAATTACGACAAAGGGAATGCCATACCCTACGACGACACGTTCGTGGAAAAGGATGTCGCTATCGGCGATTTCGCCTGGATCGGAGCATATGTGATCCTGCTTCCAGGCACGACCATCGGCGAAGGAGCCGTGATACAGGCCGGCTCGGTCGTGCACGGCGAGATACCGCCGATGGCGATCGCGGGAGGGAATCCCGCAAAAGTGTTCGCCTGGCGCGACAGGGAGCATTTCGCCGCCATGAAGGCGGCTGGACGCTTCCACTGACCGCGCCAGACGCTCAAGCCCTTACTTCTTGGCAGGGCACTTGCAGCAGCCGGGAACGACCTCGACGCCCGTCATCGTGACGGGATAGCCGGTGATTTCGGCTTTCACCTTCGAGTAGACGAAGTAGTCTTCCTTGGTGATCGTGTAGCGGGCGCCGACGATCTGGTCGCACTTGGCCGCCTCGCACGCTTTCGCGTAGGCGCCGTTCTTGGCCTTGGCCGTCGGGCCGAAGCCGGAGAACTCGGCCTGGTCGGCGCGATGGGTCGCCGTTGCGCCCCAGCTGATGAATCCCATCACGTTCTGGATGGTTTCAGTGGCGGAAACGGTCTTGTCGCCGACAGCGTATTTTTCGTGGATGCAATCTTTGCAGATCCTCGGACGAAGGCAGGACTCGCCGCCGTCGTTCTTGTTCACGGAAATGCAGCCCGTCAT
>JAFPNP010000215.1 GCA_017411125.1 Kiritimatiellia bacterium | reverse complement strand
TGAACGACTTCGCCGCGCTCAACGGCGTCTACGCGGAACTGTTCGGCGACGCGAAGCCCGCCCGCAGCTGCGTGCAGGTGGCGCGTCTGCCGAAGGACGTGAAACTTGAAATCGAGGCGATTGCCGTAGCGTGAACAGCCGTCGCACATCAGCCTTCATAGTCGCCCGCTGGCTGGCGACGCATGAATTCCCGAACGAAATGCTGCCGAAGGGCGGCCCGGACCGTGCGTTCGTGCAGGATATCGTCTATACGACCGTGCGCAGGTTCCGTCCGCTCCGTGCCGTTCTGGGCGAACTTCTCGAGACGTGGCCGAAAGGTGAGCTGGAGGCGCTTCTTCTCGTGGGCGCGGCGCAGGTGCTCTACATGCCGGACGTGCCTGATTTCGCAGCCGTGAACGAGACGGTTTCCGCAGCCAAGGATTGCGGACGCGGCAGACGTCTCGACCGCGTGGTGAACGGCGTCCTGCGCAATCTTCTGCGCAGGCGGGAAGAATTCGAGGCGAAGCTTGCCGCCGCGCCGCTCGCGGAGCGCGAATCGTATCCGAACGCGCTCGTCGCGCGATGGATCGCGCGCTACGGCGGGGAGAACGCGGAGAAGCTCGCGAAGTGGCACAACACGCCGGCGGAGACGTGGCTTGCGCGTCCGGACGGTTTCGAGCGGCTTCCGCGCGGCGAGAAGGTGAGCGACCGTCCGGGATTCGCGGAAGGGGAGTTCATCGTGCAGGATCCTGCGACGGCCGGCGCGGTCGAACTGCTCGATGTCGCGCCCGGAATGGACGTGCTGGACTTTTGCGCCGCGCCGGGCGGAAAGGCAGTCCAGATTGCGTGGCGGATGAAGGGCGAGGGCCGTCTCGTCGCGCAGGAGGTGAATCCGAAGCGTCTGGCGCGGCTGGAGGAGAATCTGGCGCGGATGCGGCTCGGCGTCGCCGCCGCCGTGCGCAAAGTGGAGGACGGTGCGTTGTTCGACCGCGTTCTCGTGGACGCGCCGTGTTCCAATACCGGCGTCATACGTCGCCGTCCCGACGCGCGCTGGCGTTGGAACGCGGAGCATCTTGCACAGCTGGTTTCGCTTCAGCGGCAGATACTCGAGGAGGCTGTGGCGCACGTGAAGCCGGGCGGGCGGCTCGTCTATTCCACATGTTCAAACGAGCTGGAGGAAAACGCGGAACAGATTGCGGCGTTTCTTGCCGCGCATCCAGATTTCGCAGAGGCCGGGCGGCGGGAATCCGTGCCGTTCGAGACGGGCTGCGACGGCGCCTTCGCCTGCGCTCTCTCGCGGACGGCGGCCCGTCCAGCGTCGGCGTTTCGGGAGGAACGGGCGCCGTCCCGTCCAAGGCCGACACGGAGGTCGGCCCTCCCTGCTTTTGTCGCGGCGGTGTTCGCGACGTTTTGCGCCGTGGCTGATCCGGAGGCGGATTACCGCCGCGACGTGGTGGATCCGGCGCTGGCGGGCGTGTTCGCGTCGTGGACGAGGCGCATGCCGGACGCCGAGGCGCTTGCGGCCGCGTGTACGAACGTGGACTGGCGCATCGTGCGCAGATGGCGCTCGCGCCGGCGCGACGTGTGGATAGGACGTGACGACTCCGCCGCAGGCGGCGTTCCGTGGCGTCTCGGCGTGAGCAGGGAGCGGGACGGCGTGTTCGTGCTCGATGCAAGGCTTTGGCCGTTCAAGACGGATCCTTCGAACGTGACCAACACGTGCGCGACGAATGCGACCGTGCGGATTTCCGCGCGGGCGGCGTCCGCCGCCACGGGAGGACCGGGCGCCGTCCCGGCCATTGCCGAGGCGCGGCGGCTCGTGGCCGAGGCGCGCAGTTTGCGCCTTGCGGGGCAGTTGCCTGCCGCGTCCAAGACATTGCGCAAGGCGGACGCGCAGGATCCGCTTTGCGCGTGGAGCGCGATGGAGCGTGCGTTCCTCGAGGACGGCGGCGACGGCGCGGTGGAAGTGGCCAGAGAAGGTCGGGCGCGTCCGGACGACGCGGTAGCCCGCTGCCGCGCGGCATATCTTCAAATCGGGGCGACCAACGAAGTGCGTCTCGTCGATAGGCAAACGAAGGCAATAGGAGGCAAATGACATGAAAGTGGCAAAACTCGCGTTCGGCGGCGCTATCGCGCTCGCGCTCGGAGGATGTTTCACCATGCACGAAACGAAACCCGTCCAGGTGCAGCTGACCGACGCGCCGAAGGGTTCGGACGTCAAGGTGTCGCTGAGCGGTTTCGAGGCCACCGTGACGGAATACACGTCTATCTACGGCTATCAGACGTATTATGTGGACGGCGGGCCTTCGTGGGGACGCCACGGAAGGCGGGGCTGGCACGGCGGCCATTACGAGACGGCCACCACCGAAACGCTGATTCCGAAGGTCAGCAAGACCGGGATGTTCCTCCAGCGGGCGAAAAACATGCTTGAAGACCGGGGATTCCTTCTTCGCGTCTCGCCAACGGATTACAACGTCGAGGTCACGTTCGAAGGTCCTTTCGTCAGCGACGACGAGCGCAGCGTGGAATGGGCGTGGATGCTTTGTTCCGTCCTTTCCGCCGAATATTCGGTGCAGAACTGGAACGCCAAGCTGCGCATCTACGACAACAAAACGGGGCGAGTGGTGTTTACGCGCGACTATTCGCAGAAATACGACAATGTCGCGTGGAGTCCGCTGTTTTTCATCGGGCTTTCCGGCTACACGCGCAATTCGCACAATTATATGCAGAGTTGGTGCCTGACGGCGCTTACCGACCGTGCGATGGCGGACGCGACGGCGTTTCTTTCGTCCACTTGCGCCCAAAAGAAATAACCGCACCCTCCTCGCCGCGCCGATGAGACGGTGCTCGCCCTCTCTACGGCCGTAAGCCCTAAGGGGCAGCGGCGTATCCCCATAGGGATAGCGGCAAATTATGCAGGGGACAGGATGCCGTACCTTTGGTGCTTCTTTTCGCTTCCGCTTTGTATGTTGTGATTGTGACATAAAGGTTGCACACGGAAACAAATCATTTGATATAATATGCGCCTTCATTAGGGACAATTAGGCATAGAGTGAAAGAAAACAAACCCAGAGACATGGCAAACAAGGCCATAAATTCAGTTTTTCAACTGAATAGCCTTGTTTTGTCCAAATTAAGCGGGGGGGGGGGGGGCTCTAAGCCTTGATCGTTCGCTGCGCCGGAGGTTGCGTAGCGCGAGGTCGTTTTTGCATGGGAAAACTGCGGTATTCGCCGCGGCTTTGGCGGTTGTCTTGTCGTTTGGGGCGTTCGGTCTTTGCGACGCCGCTGGCTTCGACGACGGCATCGATCGTTCCGATCCAAACTTCGTGAAGGCGTCATTGCTCGTGATGAGTCCGGGCGACGAACTCTATTCGTGCGCCGGACATTCCTGCATACGCCTCGAATGCCCCAAGTTCGATCTCGACTACTGCTTCTCATACGAGAGCGAGGGCGTGACGGACAAGGTATTCACCTTCTTCATGGGCAAGTTGAAGATGGGAATGTTCGCGATTCCGACGGTGGACTATTTGAAACTCGGCCGCGAAAGCGGGCGCGGCGTGATGCAGTACACGCTCAACATCCCGCCCGACGCGAAACAGCGGCTGTGGAAGATTCTTGACGAGCGCGTGGCGCAAGGGGCGTATCTTGCATATGATTATATGGAAAGAGGATGCGCACAGGCCGCCATGAGGGTTTTGCGCGAGGCGCTGGCTCCTTACGCCATGGATGTAGATCCGTGGCCGAAAAAATATGCGGCATTGTCGCGCCATGAACTGTTGGAGATGGCGATAACGAATTATCCTTGGCAGACATTCCTGCTTTATACGATTTGCGGCGCTACGACGGACGACGGTATGCCAGAGTTCAGGAAAGTCGTCATCCCAAGAGACCTTCTTGAGGTTTTGCGCATTGCGCGAATAGGCGGAAAGCTTGTCATTGCCGACGAGGGCGTGGAATTGCTCCCGGTCAGTAACGATTCAGGGAAGAGGCGTCCGCCAGTTACGCCGTTTGCGGTTTCGTGGGTCGTTGCCGCATTGGCTATTGTCAATTGCTTTGCCAAGTGGACTTGGCTGGACTGGGGATTTCTTGCGGTGCAGTCGGTCTTGGGGTTGTTCTTGACGTATATGGTGTGCTTTTCGAACTTGACGGCGATGGGTTGGAACTGGCTGATCGTGCCGTTCAACCTGCTGCCGCTCGCGTTCTGGAAGTGGCGCCAGAAGTGGGCCTTGTGGTTCGCGGGCGTTCTGGTGCTGTGGGAAATCGGCATGATGGCCTCCCCTCACCGCCTCACGGATCCGGCGTATCTCGTGCTGGTCTTGGCCTATGTACTGGTGTATGTGCGCATCGGGCTGGGCGGCGGAAGTGTTCGCAATGCAATCGACCGTTGGTGCGACAGGGTTCTGCCAAGGGCCATTCGGTGGCTGGACGAGGGGACGACGATATGAACACTTTGTCAAAGTTCCAGATTGGCGAGCGTATCTGTGCGAGTGAGAGCTGGCACGAGAATCGCACCGTACGCATAAAAGAAACCATTTGAAAGAAAGGTAAAAGGTAAAGAACATGAAAAAGACAACACTGATGGCGTTTCTGCTGGCATTGCTCGCGCCGGTGATGAGCGTGTGGGCGGGAGGAGGCGGAACCACGACTTACGACTATTCCGCAAAAGTAAGTGTGACTGCTTCCGGTAATGGTACGGTCTATGTCGGCCAAAGCCAGAGTGCGACAGACAAGACGAAAAAAACGGATAGTCAGAGCGTATCTGGATCAGAAGCGACATCGCAGACTTTTACATTCTGGGCATTTGCGGAACCAGATCCAGGATATGAATTTGGTGGCTGGAGTGAAGGTGCAGATAGCGTAGGTTCTGCAACTAGCAAGGTCACTGTTTCTCTGTCTAGTTCTACGACTAGCAAAGACGTGAAACTGACTGCGACATTCAACAGGGTGCTTACTTTCGATGGCGATGAATACATCATTGACGAGAATGGTGGAGATTTGGCGATTCTCCTTGGGACAGTCAAAGAAGGCGACAAGATTATTATCAACAAGGATGTAGAGATTGCCAAGGGAGTTGCGTTGACAATTCCGGCAGGTATTCAAGTTTCAGTTTCCAGCGGTAAGACGCTGACCGTCAGAGGCGGCTTGACGATTCATGCGGATGCTCGCCTTGTCGGCGACGGTACGTTGGCACATAATTGGAAAACTGTTACGCAGGCTGCGAAAGTCAATATCCCGTTCCCGCTTGGTACAGACGGCGTCGCAGGAACTGGTGCGGGCGTTAACACTGTTGACGGTACAGCTGGAAAGTATCTTGTCACTTCCGTTAAGGAGGAAAACAATGTTTCGGGTTCGTTTACATGCAAGGAGGCGTTTTTCGTCACGGTAGAGAACAAAGCTTCCGGCAAGCCATTTTACAGCAAGCCTTCGACGTCGAAGCCAGTCGGTGTTCTTTGCACGGTTGCGCGCGAAAAAGCGTTGAACTGGATTGATGGCGTGTCGGAAACGGTTTATACGGATTGCGCGACGTTGCTGACTGCTTCCGCAACACCAGCCAATGCTGCAGTGTCGGATAATAAACATTCCTTTAGAGACACTAACAAACTATCGGTGTTGTTAGCCAATGCTGGAACAGTTTCATATTCGAATACGGCAAATTCCTCTGATGCGTTGGGTTTTGCGGTAGATCTTGCGGGATGCTCTTTGACATTGACCTCAAAGAGTGCGAAAAGTCAGTGGAATAGCCTTAAGCTAGTCCGGTTCTTCAATGGGGCGGTCACAATCTCGCAGAAGGTAATGAATACAAATTTCTGCGTTTACAATATGTCGGGCACGTTCAGCTATTTGAGCGGAAGTAGCTATTATACGGCAATCTCGTTTTATGACAGTCCCAGTGTCAAGGTGTCGTGGAATGACATGACCACGACGACTCCGGCGGGCGGGCAGAACTACTATGGCGGAGGCACGTACAACACTACGAATGCGAAGTTTCAGACGACACCTAACACAAAATTTAATACGGTTTATTGGGGGACGTTTGCGTCGGGCATGAACCCGACATCCTATCTATACGACACAAACAAAGTTTATGCTGAGCAGGATCCTAAACAGAGTAATGCCTGGGTGGTTAAAGAAGTCTTTATTGACCCCAATGCTGGACAGGTGCTGCTGAATGGTGAAGAGTCAACGTTTGCTAATGCGATTGCAAACGCCCCAGCAAATGCGAAAATTGTGCTTCAGAGGGATGTTGAGATTCCTTCGGATTTGACGCTTACGGCTACAGGTGTTCAGATTAATCTCAATGGCTGGAAACTTACGGGAAGCAATGCCATCATTAACAATGGCGACCTTGAGATCATTGATGTCAATGGCAACGGGCAGATTGATGTGCCGGTAATCAACAATGGGACGCTCCTGTTGTCGTCTGCCAAGTACAATGGACCAATTACGCTCAATAGCGGTTTCTGCTATTTCCTTGCGGGAACGTTCAATGGCGGAGTTACAGTTGCATCGAGCATTGAAGATGCCAAATCCGTGGCGGAGGTCTGTGGTGGTACGTATGCTACGCTTACCTATGCCCATGGCGGACAGAATGAGGCCCTTGTCGATCTGTGTGAAAATGGATATGTCAAAGACAATGCGATTGCTCCAATTCCGGTTTCGAATGTAACGAATCCGTCTTTTGCGTCCTATAGTCTGTCTGCGTTTGATGGCGCGACAAAGTCCCTGTACACACGCAATGCCGCTCGTTCGGGTTATACACGCGAGGAATGGATTAAGCTCTGCAAACTCAAGGCGGCCAGTGCTCTCTTTAGTGGGTTTGGCGTTGACTGTGCCGTTACATTTGATCGTGCCATAGCGGCAAATGACGTTTCTGTTACTGCGATGGGGGTTTATCCTTTTGACATTGATGCGGCTATTGCAGCAAACAAATCATTTAGCGCGCTATTTCAAGCCATGAGGTGCAGTGGCATGGCAACCGCGCCTTGGACATACGGTACGATTCTTCCCGGTGGCGAACATGATGGTAATCTCAGTTTTAGTCTGTCCAATAAGTCTGTGCAGGATGGTACGCTTTGCTTGGTTGAAATGCGCCTTGCAACGGGCATTAGGAACATGAGCGGTCCGAAGGACTGGAGTTACACAGAATATGTGACGACGGCTAAGCAAAAACTTTTATTGGGGAATACCAATGGCGACAAGGCCATGATTCGGCCGGCGACGGGGGCGGCGACGTTCTATGCGACGCTTGGCGCGGCGATGGATGTGGCGACGGACGGCGGCACGGTGATGCTTGCCAACGACTGCACGGAGGGCTTGGCGCTCAACAAGGCCGGAACCTACATCTTCGACACGATGGGCTTTGCGGCGTCGGATGAAGTGTCGGTTGCCGACGGTCTGTTCATCAAGTCGTCCACGAGCGTTGATTCCAGCGCGAAGGTGCTTGTTGCCGACGCTAAGGCGACGACCTACGTCGTTGCGCGGAAGGTCGCGGGTGTCGGTGAGCAGTTCTACGACAATCTGGCCGAAGCCGTTGCGGCGGCGAACGGCGCGGTTGTGACGCTCTATGCCGAAACCGACGAGACGATCACGCTGACGGCGGAAGGGCAGTCGTTCACGTTGAACAAGAACGGCATCGCGTTTGACGACGCGAAGGTCGTCACCACCATCGCGAACGGCTCCGTCACGAAGTCCGCCACTGACGCCGGAACGGTCTACACCGCCGTCACTTCGGTCGTGGACGCTTCCGACGGCAACAAGTACGCGTCCGTCGGCGCGGCGGTCGCGACCGTCGAGGGGAACGATGTCTCCGTCACTGTCACGGCGAACATCACGGAGAGCGTGACGCTGCCGCAGGGCAAGGCGCTCACCGTCAAGAACGCCGAGGGCGTGGAGGCCAATGTGACCGTGACGCCCGCCGAGGGCGCGTTCCTCGTCGAGAGCGCCGTCGAGGGCGGCACGAAATACGAGTCGAAGCGTATCACCGAAACCTATTCCGGCGAGGAAGCCGCGCTTTCCGGCAACGGCGCAATCGTCCGCGCGGACAATGCGGCGTCGGCGGAACTGAAGGAGATCGCCGTCACGCTCGTCAGCACGGAAAAGACCGGCGGCGCGATCCGCAAGGCGACTTTCGAGGTGACGCCTAAAGACGCGAACGGCGAGGCGATGGGCGGCGAACTCTCCGGCAGCTACGTCTTCCGTCTGCCGGTCGATGCGGCGGCGACGCAGCTTTCGGCGGTCGTCTATCACGGCGAAGCGCAGTTTGGCGTCTATGGCGTGCAGAGCTGGGATGGGGCGAAGTTCATCGAGGTGGAGTCCTCGTCCTTCAGCCCCTACGCCTACGAACTCCTCGACGGCGAGACGGCCAACCCCGTCGCCGCCATCGGCACGACCGGCTACGCGACGCTTGCCGACGCCATCGCAGCGGTTCCGACAGATGGAACGGAAACGACGATCACAATGATCGCCGGAGAGACGCTTGCTAGCTCTGTGACGTTCCCCGCCAACACGAAGATTGTTCTCGACCTCAACGGCCAGACGATTGACAACCAGACGACGGGTTTTGCATTTGCCTCGGGAACTTCTCCAGCGCGCTTCACGTTCATCGTGAACGGAGACCTCACGGTAAAGGACAGCGCTACGGGCGGTAACATTAGCATCGCGAAAGCGAACAATGCCACTACAAAGGCGTTCTACGTCAACGGTATGCTGACCGTTGACGGTGGTGCCATCAGCGCCGACTATTCGGCGGCGTACGTTAATGCCAACGGCGAGATGATCGTGAACGGCGGCGTCGTCCATGGCGATTCGTACGGCATCAACATCAACAAGAGCAACGGACATGTGACCATCAATGGAGGTTCTGTGACCGCTTCGGGCGAGGCGACGCTGTGTACGAATGGAAACGAGGGCATCGCGAATCTTGGTGTTTATGACATCAATGCCGGTACGATTGAAAACACTGGAGCTGGCGCGGCGATCTATAATCCGAACCGCGGTACGACCATCAATATCCATGCCCCTGCAGTGATCACGGGTGGAACTGGCATCGTCATGAAGGGCGGTACGCTCAATGTCGATGGTGGAACGATCAGCGGTACGGGGGCGTTCGCGGCGCCTTCGGCTGTAAACAGCGGATTCACCACCACGGGCGATGCGCTGTATGTGGAAGATACCTATTCGACTGGCGGTATCAACTTTAAACCGACCGTCAACATCACGGGTGGTACGTTCAACAGCGCCAACGGCTATGCGGCGCAGTACTACACGCAGGCAACGGCTGTGACGGAGAGCCAGGCGAACGGCTCCATCAATATCTCTGGCAATCCAACGTTGACTTCCGCCAAGCAGACGGATACGGCGGCCTCGACGGAAATCCCCGGCAAGATCAATATTGCAGGTGGTTCCTTCACGCACGCGGTTCCCGAGGAGTATTGCGCAGATGGTTACATCCCGGCGGCGCAGGATACCAATACGGGCCTCTACTCTGTGAAGACGGGTTCTTACGTCGCGCAGGTCGGCACGGCGAAGTACGAGACGCTTGAGGCGGCCATTGCGGCTGCGAATGATGGCGATACGATTGAGATGCTGGCGGACGACAACGTGTCGCTCACGGGCGGAGCGAGGCTGACGATCGACAAGTCGCTCACCATTACCGGCCCTGTCGACACGAACGGCGAACCGCTGTACACCATCTACGGAACCCCTGCGCAGACCGGCACGAACAACATCTACATCGATGGAAGCGGCACGGTCACGCTCTCCAATCTGAAGATCAAGGACTTCGGCAACAACAAGGGTACGGATGGCGCCCATGCCCCGGTCTACGTGGCATCGTCCTTCACCGGCACGGTGAACCTCGACAACCTCTACATTAGCGATTTCAACCGCGGTGGCGTGTTCCTCTACGGTGGCACGTTCAACGTGACGGACTGCTACATCGACTGCGCGAACAGCCGCAGCGACGCATTCACGAAGGGCATTGAAATCAAGGGCGCGGCGACCGGCACGATCAAGGATACGGTCATCGTCAACATGGAGCGTTCCAACGCGACGTACTCGACGGCTGGCATTGAGGTGTATGGCAACGGCACCATCACCGTTGACGGCTGCACGATTCTTTCCGACGTTGATCCGCACCAGAGCGTCAAGGGAACGTACGGTATCGTGTCGAGCCGTGTGGGCGATCACGATCCGAGCGGCGGGTCGTTGCACGTGACCGATTGCTATATCGACGTGTCGAACGCTGCGTTGAGCGTTGCGGACGATGACGAGTATGGTCCGGTCAACAACTACTCCATAGTGGTTGACGGCGAAGATACATATTTCAGCAACTACATCGCCACGTGGTCGGCGGGAAGCTCGATCACGGTCGCTGAAGGCGAATTCAGCGAGGACGTCTATGCCGATGCCGGCACGATCACGATCACGGGCGGAACGTTCAACAACTTCCTGCCAGATGTTGTCACCGGCAAGATTTCTATTTCCGGTGGTATCTTCGACAAGGAGGTTCCGGAGGAATATTGTGCGGAAGGGTACATTCCGGCGGTGTACGACGCCGAGACGGGCCTCTACACCGTGAAACAGGGCGAGTACGTCGCGCAGATCGTGCGCGGCGGCGAGGTGATCGCGAAGTACGAGGCGTTCGACGCGGCACTGGCGGACGCGCAG
>JAFPNP010000214.1 GCA_017411125.1 Kiritimatiellia bacterium | reverse complement strand
GATAGGCCCCGATCCGATTATCAGAACCTTGTCAACATCTGCTCGCTTCATATTGTCCTTCCTTGGGCTTAGCCGCCCCAACCTGTGATTCGCAATCGGGACGCTATTGTACCGAAATCCGTGCCGCATTGCAAGCGGTAAATTGCCCGCCGTCGCCGAAAACGAGGACGATTTCCCCGCCGGCCGCGCGGAAGCCCTTGCCCGTCGCCCGCAGATCGCCGCAGACAGGCATGCGGTAGCGGTATCCCATGAACTCGAAGTCCACGCCGCCGTTCCGAACGGCGAGCGACTTGCGGAAATCCTTCGCGTATTCGCCGTCTAGCGAGGCGCCGGAAACGACTATGCGCCCTTCCTCGAACACCACCTTCGCGGAAGACTCGTCTCTGCGCTTCGCGACGACCTCAAGCGCGCCGTCCGCCCCCGCCTCGGCGTCGATCGAAACGAACTCCCCGTCGAGCGCAAGCACGCCGGAGGCGTCGGAAGCCCGGAACATCCACTGGTCCACGACCGGCGGCGTGTAGTAGAGCGCCTGCCATCCGGTGCAGACCTTGTCCAGAAACGGCTCTTCGAAATCGTCCGCCATCTTGTGGATGTCGCGGAAGAAAAGCCTCGCGCCGTCCATGAACAGGTTCGCGCGGTAGAAGCGGCTGTTGTACCACACGCTCTTACGCCCCGCGCCGCTCCAGTCTTCGAGCGCCACCTGCGTCTGCGGGCAGTTCGCCGGATGCGACTTCTTGAACGCCCGCGCCGTGTCGCACATCTTTTCGAGCACGAGACGGCCTGCGGCGACCTCCTTCGCTATTCTCGCATACTGCATCGGCAGCCCCTTGGAAATATTCGGCCAGCCGAAGGAGTTCTCCTGCCCCACCTGCATGTACGAGAGGTTCATCAGCCCTTTCGGCTCCGTATAGGTGCGGAAGTACCAATCAACGTTCTCAGGCCTGTTCCCGCCGGGCATGACCGGCTCGAGGGTCGGCGGACTCCTGAACGGAAAGCGCGGATACAGCTTCGACGGAAGCCCGTAGTTGTATATCGGGTCGGGCGTGAGCATCTTGAACACGGGCGACTTCACGGCGTTCGCCATGTCGACCGCGGCGGAGAGCATGTTGCGCTTCGACGGATAGTAGGCGCCGTTCGAATAGCCGCCGCGAAGACCGTAGGCGTCGGTGTTGTCCTGCTCGCGGCATATGCAGAAACCGTCCACGCCGTAGGTCTTCTCCATGTAGTCCATCGACCATGCGTCGAGCAGCCACGACCCCACGCTCTTGGGCCAGACGCCGAACTCTTCCTTGAACCTCTTGAACGCCGCGTCGACGAGCTTCTTGCGCCCGCAATGGTCGTAGGCCATGAGAAAGCCGGGGTTTATGTGCCAGTCCCACGCCCAGCCCGCGTGGGCGCCCTTCGGCTTCCACGGAAGCCCGGCGGCCTCGTTGTGCGGACGCGACATCTCGAACCACAGCCCGAACTCCGTCTTCGCCGGATCGCTTTTCTTCGCCTCCGCCAGCATCTCCGCATCTACCAGCGCGTCGTATTGCAGAAGTATGGTGTTCTCGAAACCGTACTTGCGGTTGAGCGCCACTTCCTGCCGGAGCGCCTCGGCCTTGAACTCCTTCGACTGGCGCGGATCGGCGGCGCGGACGAAGTTCACGATGTTCACCACCTTCTTCACAGGCACGGCGGCCAAAGCGGATGCCGCCCCGATGCCGGCAAGACACGCCGCCGTCGGCAACACCGCAAAAAACGCTTTCTTCATCATATATAACTCCTTTTCGATTTCAGTGCCTCTATTCTATGCCAAATCCCGCCAGAACGCAGTCCGCAAAACGAATCCAGCGGCACTGGCAGACCTGCGCCCTGATTGGTGCCATCATACCGAAATCCGTGCCGCTTTGCAAGCGGAAACTGTCTGATGTTTGCCCATTTTTGCAAATGGGCACAGCCGGGAGGTTCGGCCATCATATGGAAGTTGGTCAAAATACCCCCTATTTATACCAGCAAATAGGGGGTATTTTGACCAACAAATAGGGGGTATTTATATCCATAAATAGAGGGGATTTTGACTTGCATCCACCAAGGGACTGCGGTACCGCCCCCTATGGCGCCGCACTTTCCGCCCGAACCGCACGATTACGAAACTTCGCGGCTACTCCATCGCCTATACCGGGCGACGACTAGGCGTTTGGCGACTCGCAAAGCGAGCCGCCCTTCTTGTTTTTCAAGACGCGTTGCGAAAATAACCTAGCTGCGATGTTGCATTCTGCGAAGAGTTGTGCTAATCTTTCCGTCATGCGATAGGATATGCAGAAACAGCAAAGGAGTATTCTAACGATGGACAACTTGAAACGCAGGGTCTGGGTGGAAATAAGCGTAAGCCGCCTCCGCTCCAACTATTCCAAGATAGCCACGGCCGTCAAGCCTCTCAAGGTGCTGTGCGTGCTCAAGGCGAACGCATACGGCCTAGGCGTGATGCCGTACGCAAAGGCGCTCGCCGAAACCGACTGCGCCGGATTCGGCGTGGCGGAACCGTTCGAGGCGTTGCAGCTCGCCGGCGGAAAGAAGCCGGTGCAGATCCTCTCGTCCATCCTTCCGGACGAAATCGAACCGATGGTCGCAGCCGGCGTGACGCTTCCCGTGACCGACCTCCAGACCGCGAAAGCCGTCAGCGCGGCCGCGAAACGGCTAGGCCGCACCGCAACCGTCCACTTCAAACTGGATACCGGCATGGGCCGCCTCGGCATTCTCGCCGCAGACGCTCCCAAAGTCATCCGCGCCGTCAAACGTCTGCCAAATCTCGACTGCGCGGGCATCTTCTCCCACTGCCCGATGGCATACGATCCCGCGAACGAATTCACGAACGACCAGATAGACGCGTTCCGCGCCATCCTCAAGAATGTCGCCCGCGACGGCATACGCTTCAAAACCGTGCATATCGCCGCATCCGACGCCATCAACAACTTCCCGCGCGCCGCAAAGAGGCCTTTCACGATGGTGCGCACGGGCATCAACCTGCACGGCTCCTTCGACCCGAACGGACGCCGGGCGCTCAACGTCGAGTCCGTCCTCACGCTGAAGACGCGCGTCGCCCAGGTGCGCGACCTGCCTGCGGGCACGACGCTCGGATACGGACGCACGTGGTGCCTGGCGAAAAAAACGCGCGTCGCGACGATCTCCGCCGGATACGCGGACGGTCTTCCGCTCGCCCTCACGAACCGGGGGCACGTGCTGATCGACGGGGTGCCGTGCCCGGTGATCGGGCGAATCTCCATGGACTACACGACGGTGGACGTCTCCCGCGCGCCGCAGGCAAAACCCGGCGACGAAGTGGTGTGCCTCGGCGGAAGCGGGAAGTACGCCATCACGCCCGACGACTGGGCCGCGCTCAAAGGCACGCACGCCTACGACATAATCTGCTCCCTCGGGAACCGAGTAGAGCGCGTCTACGACTAGCCCTCGCGCTCGAACGCAAGGCAGCACTTGAACATCCCGCACGCGCCGGTCGGGTTCTGTCCTTTCTGCCGCGCCGCATCGGCCGCAAGCCCGCCTGGGTACTTGTGCTGCCATGCGGCGCAGCAGCAGGCGCGTCCGCACGGGCCGAGCGCGCCCACGAGCCGCACCTCGTCGCGCGGCCCGACCTGCCATGCATTCACCGCAACGCCGCATTCCTTCCGGACGGCCAGAATCGCCTTCCCCGGATCAAGCCGCCGGCTTTCGCAGACGTACCGGACGAAAAGCCTTTCGCCGCCAAGCGAAAGCCTTGCATAAGGTACGCGCACGTCCGGCACCACCTTCTTCGCGGCTTCGCGGAAAACTTCCCTCATGGCGCGCGCACGGCTTTCGTTCGCAGCGATCGCGATCGCGTCTTCCGGTCCGGCAAGACGCACGATTGAAAATGCGGGCGATGCGTCGGAATGAACGCGCTCGTCCACGACCTCCGCGATGTCGAGGCCGTAATCCAGTTTCACGACCACGCGCCCGCCGTGTCTGGCGACGAAGCCGTCGGGACAGCGCACGGAGTAGCGCCCCTTCTCCGGCGTCTGGACGCGCACGACGAGCGGCGCAGCCGTCAAAACGCCCCCTCCGCGCCGAACGCGGCGCGATCCATCAGGAACGAAAGGCACGCCTCCTCCGGCATGTTGCGCTCCAGAGACGTGACGAAATCGTCCACGGCCTCCACGTTGCGGAACGCCTGCGCAAGCGTGATCTTGCGCGCGCGGGCCTCCAGCGTCGCCCTGCGCGGCTCGTTCACGAGCGGCACGTCGCCGCCATCCTCTCCGCCGACGGACGCGCGGCGCGCGGCGGCGCGAAGCGCCATCAAGTCCCTGAACCAGCCCATGACGGTGGTGATGAAATCGGCGCGGAACTCCCTGTAGCGCGACGACACCATCGCTTTCACCTCGTCCTTTTCCGTCTCCTCGCCGGCTTCCGACTCGTCCTCCAGATCCTCGGCGACCTGTTCGGCGGCCTTCTGCTCGAGCGCCTCCAGCACGGCCATCAGTTTCGCAGTCGCCGCCGCGCGCGCCGTGACGCTCGTCAAGTTGTCGGACGCAAGCGCGTCAAGCACCTGCGACCTGTACGGTTCCTCCAGCTGCCGTCCGCGCGCGTCGGGCAGGTCGATGCGCTGGCATCGCGAGATTATCGTAGGCAGAAGCTGCTCCGGGCGTTCCGAGAGAAGCATGAACACCGAATGCGGCGGCGGCTCCTCTAGCGTCTTGAGGAATGCGTTCGCGCTTTCAGCGCGAAGACGGTCCGCGCCCATCACGACGCCGGCCTTCCATCCGCCCATGAAGGATGTTTTCCCCATGGGATCGAGCATTCGTTCGCGCATCGCCTCTACGGATATGATGCGCGTCTTCTTGGCGGGAACGAGCCTGTGCACGTCTGGATGCGTACGGAGATCCCCCGGCCCGAAAAGCAGATGGAGCACGCGATCCGCCAGTTCGCCCGCAAGGCCGCGGACGCCGCCGACGAGCAAATAGGCGTTCGCGACACGCCCGGCGCGGACGGCACGTTCGATGAGCGAATACGCCTCGTCAACGTCCACGGACGGCCTCCAGGATGGCCTTGTCCACGTCTGCGGGGGCGCCCGAGGAATCTATGACGGCGAACCTTTCCGGCTCTGCCTTCGCAAGGGCCAGAAAGCCGTCGCGCAGACGCCTGTGAAACGCTTCGCCAGCGGCCTCTATGCGGTCTGCCGACGTCGCGGTGGCCTTCTGCCGCTCCGCGATGCGTTCGCGGGACACTTCCGGCGGCACGTCGAGCAGGATTGTCATGTCCGGCACGAGCCCCTCCGTGGCGAACTCGTTGAGATCTTTCAGCAACTGCACGTCGATGCCGCGCCCGTATCCCTGGTAGGCGAACGTGGAATCGGCGAACCTGTCGCATATCACCCATTCGCCGCGCGCAAGGGCCGGCTTGATCGCATTGGCCACCAGCTGCGCACGCGCCGCCAGGAAGAGCAGCACCTCCGACCGCGTCACCGGCGGATCCTCCAGCTCCTCGCGCACGAGGGCGCGAATGAGTTCCGCAAGCCTGGTACCGCCGGGCTCGCGCGTGAGAAGCACTATCTTGCCTTCCGCACGCAGCGCATCGGCCAGCGCGGCGGCGTGCGTGGACTTGCCGCCGCCCTCCGGCCCCTCGAAACTGATGAACTTCCCTCTCATTCGTCCCCTGCCTTTCAAAGCGTGGTTGCAAGAACGCGTCCATTGCACGCAATCCTCGCGGAACAGTTCGCCGGCACGAGAACGCTCCGCCCATCGTCGACCATGTAGAGCGCGGTGAACGTCTGCGGATTGACGGCGACATCCAGAAACCCGTCCGCGACCAGAGAACGGAACTTGAAATACGGGCACGTCACTTCTTTTTTCTGCGGCTGCGGCACGGAGAGGTCGAAGTCTATCGCCCGCAACGCCTCTTCGACGTGAAGCTGCCTCGGTTTTCCGTCCGTCCCGACGCGCCCCCAATCGTAAAGGCGATACGTCGTATCCGAACTCTGCTGCACCTCGTACACCGTGACGTCTCCGCCTATGGCGTGGACGGTTCCGCCCGGAATGAACAGCTCTTCGCCCTCATGCGCTTCATGCTGCACGAGCAACTCCTCGAAACGCCCCGTTCGCACGCACTCCTCCACCTGCGCCGCGTCCGTGCCCGGCTTCAGCCCGGCGAATATCCGGCCTTGTCCTCCGAGCACATACCACATTTCCGTCTTCGGATCGCCTTCGGGAGGGCGCGTCGTCCCCAACGCGCCGCCCGCGGGATGCACCTGCACGCTCAAACGGTCCTTTGCCTCGATGACTTTGAAGAGCAGCGGGAACACGTCAGGCCGCGGCGCCTTCGTCCCAGTCAGGGCGGCGCCGTATGCGGACGCCAAATCGTCGAGCGCACGACCTTCCAGCGCCCCCGACGCCACGATGGACGGAGATTGCGCAAGACCCGAAATTTCCCATAATTCTCTGCCCCAAAGCGCATTATGGACATTTGGCAGAAAAGTCAAAGGATACAATTCCGGAAGGGCCGCGCTTTGTCGCGTCCTTTCAGGCTGAATGTCGCAAACGTGTTTCACGCCATGAATTGTACCACATTCCGCCGCCGTCCGCAAGTAAATGCTGCCGCAGCAGCACTTCGCCACCACCTCTACAATCGTAGCCCCCCTGTTCATAATACCCCCCTTGTATCATGCAACCTTTTCCCCTACCGATAAAAAGACTGCCTAAATACCGCGATAGACGCATTACCTATTGAAAAATCCGCAATAAAGTGCTATACTAGTATTTTTCGACTGGATGACAATATGAAATGCCCCAAATGCGGCTCTGACAACGACAAGGTGCTCGACTCGCGGGCGGTTCGCGAGGGTGCGGCCATCAGGCGGCGGCGCGAATGCGCCGGCTGCGGCTATCGTTTCACAACCCACGAAGAAATAGACCGCGACGAGGTGACCGTGGTGAAACGCGACGGCACGCGCGAACCATTCTCCCGCGCAAAGGTGGAAAAAGGCGTGCGCACGGCATGCCGGAAACGTCCCGTATCGGAAGATCAAGTCCAGAACATTCTCGACGAGGTTGTCGTAGCGCTCGACGGCGAGGAGGTGTCCGCCGCGCGCATAGGCGAACTCGTCATGGAACGTCTGCACAAAATCGACGAAGTGGCCTACATACGGTTCGCATCAGTCTACAAGCGCTTCTCGGACGTCAATGAATTCCTCCAGGCCGTCACTGAAATGGCGAAGGAATGATCGACCTGCACGTACACAGCACCGCGTCGGACGGGACGTACTCTCCGGAACGGCTTGCGGAGCGCGGGCGCGCGTTCTCCGTCATGGCGCTGACCGACCACGACTGCACCGACGGCTGCGAACGCTTTCTGGCCGCCTGCCGAGAACTGGGCGTCCAGAGGACGCGCCTCCCCGGCATCGAACTTTCCGTCGATCCCGGCGAAGGCTACGGGCAGTTCCACATGCTTGGAATCGGTATCGACCCGGATGCGCCCAATCTGGAGGCGTTCCTCCGCCGCATCCGCGCAGGACGCGTGGAACGAAACGCAAGAATGCTGGAAAAACTCGCCGCGCTCGGCGTTCCCGTCGACGAGGACGAAGTGCGGCGCCATGCCGGCGGAGGTATCGTCGCGCGTCCGCACATGGCGCGGGCGCTCGTCGAAAAAGGTTTCGCTGCGAACTCGAAGGACGCGTTCGACAGGTTTCTCGGCCCGAACGCGGCGGCATACGTGCCGCGCTACCGCCCTTCCCCGTCCGAAGCGATAGAAGCCATCCACGCCGCGCACGGAGCCGCCGTGCTTGCGCATCCGCGATTCTGGTCGCAGGACGAGCGGATGCTCGCGGACGGCTTTGCGCGGCTGAAGTCCGCCGGGCTGGACGGAGTCGAGGCCGTGTACCAGGCCAACATGCCGCTTGAAACGCCCATGCACCTGCGCCTTGCGCATGAAGCCGGCCTCGCCGTCACTGCCGGGAGCGACTTCCACGGCTCCAACAAGAACTCGGTGTCCCTCGGCATGAAAGTGGAGGACGAGGCGGCTTTCCTCGCGCCGCTGTTCGAGGCGCTCGCCAAAAGGGGCTGCGCGTTCCTGTGATCAGGCGTGATCGCGGCCTATGTACTCGCACGGCGCCCTTGAGGCGCAAAGCCCCGCAACAAAACGGACTCCGTACCAGACATGCGACGCCACCACACCGGACCACGTCGCCAGCCACATGGCCGGACTGGCGGCGAAAGAAGTCAGCAGCGTAAGCAGCGCATATGCGCCCACGACGCCGAAATAGGCGCAACGCAGAACGTCAGCCGCGACGCCGTGCAGTCCGGCGATGCCGCACGCCGCGACCGTCACCCCTCCGGACACAAGGCCCAGCACGAACAGCGACGGCACGAAGTACGAAAACTTGAGGCTCGTCTTCGGCGACTTCTTCACGAAATATCCGCGATGGAACGCATAGCGCCCGAGCTGGCGGAGATGCGGCCCGAAAAGCCTCCGCCTGTGGTGATACACGATAGACCAAGGGTCGTATACGATGCGCAATCCCTTTCCGTAAACGATGTCCTCGCAAAGCAGCGTGTCCTCGCCCGGCCAGAAATCGGTGCGATATCCGTTTATCTCCCGCAGCACGTCGGTGCGCACGAGAAGGTTGCAGCTGGGATAGTCGTCCACGTCGCGGCGGACGCGTCCGGCAATGTATCTGTAGCGGTATCCGCCGCTTACAAGCGGGTTTTCGTACACGCGCCCGCCGGCCTTCGCCATGAAGGCGTCGCCGGGCGGCGTCACGCCCGGGCCGCCCACCGCGCCTATGGCCGGGTCGCCAAAGTACTTCACGGCGTTTTCAAGCCAGCGGGCGTCGGGATAGGCGTCATCGTCGATGAACGCCACCACGTCGCCTTTCGCGGCGGCAATGCCGGCGTTGCGTTTTTCCGCCGGACGCACCTTGCCGGTCGGCACGACCTTGAGCGGAAACGAAAACGAACCTGGAGT
>JAFPNP010000028.1 GCA_017411125.1 Kiritimatiellia bacterium | reverse complement strand
ATGTCAAGCCGCTCGCTCATTTGCCGCTGAGCGCCCGGCGAATGATGGTTTCGGTGTCGGAAACGGCGGGATCGTCCTCAAGCACCTTCTGCACCTGCTTGCGCGCGACCTCCTCCGTGTAGCCGAGCGCCGTGAGCGCGAGAAGCGCATCACGCACGACGCCTGCCCTCGCGTCGCCGGCGGCTGCGGCCGTCGCGTTCGCCACCGCCTCGATAGGATTGACTTTGTCTTTCAGGTCGATGACAATTCGCTCGGCGGTCTTCTTGCCAATGCCCTTGACGGACGCGAGACGTTTCGCATCGCCCTCGGCTATCGCAAGCTGCAGGTCACCAATCGTCAAACCCGAAAGAACCGCGAGCGCAATCTTGGGTCCGACGCCCGAGACGGTCGTCACCAGCTCGAACATCTCACGTTCTCGTTCCGTAGCAAAACCATACAGCAGCTGCGCGTCTTCGCGCACGCAATGGTACGTGTGAAGCTTCACGGCCTCTCCCGCCGCCGGAAGACGGTCGAACGTGGAAAGCGGAATGAATGCCTCATATCCCACGCCGCAGACGTCCACGACAACGCGCGTCGGCGACTTCTCCGCCAGCGTTCCCTTTACGTATGCAATCATGCGAGCGGCTCCCTCAGGCGAAACGCCTCGATCGCGGACGCCTTCTTCGTGGCCGGGTCAAACGTGACGACCGCGCCTTCGAGCGTCGCAGGGCCTTCAGCCACCGTGAAGCGCGCAGGAATGCCGGTAAGAAACTTTTGCAACACAGGATTGAAATCCCGCCCGATCGACGAATACCACGGACCGGTCATACCGAGGTCGGACTGGAACGCCGTCCCGCCCGGCAGAACGACCGCATCCGAAGTCTGCACGTGCGTATGAGTGCCGACAACCGCCGTGACACGCCCATCGAGATAATGGGCGAGCGTTATCTTCTCGCTTGTCGCCTCCGCGTGGAAATCCACGAACACGGGAACATCCTTCGGCATTTCGTTCAACGCGGCGTCGGCAGCGCGGAACGGACAGTCCACAGGGTTCATGAACACGCGACCGAGCAAGTTCAGCACGGCGAACCGGCATATCGGCGTGGTGACGAGCGTCCAGCCCTTACCCGGCGCGGACGGCGGGTAGTTCGCTGGCCGCACGGCGTTTTCGAGCTGCCCAATGGTCGGGACGAACTCCTTCTGCCCCCACGTATGATCGCCAAGCGTTATGACGTCCACGCCAGCGGCAAATATCTCTTTCGCGAGCGCGACGGTTATGCCGCTGCCGGCTGCAGCGTTCTCCGCGTTCACCACGACGGCACACACGCCAAGACTACTGCGGATTTCCCGGAGCCGCTCCTTCAAGATTCGCCTACCGGGGTTTCCAACCACGTCACCTATCATCAAAATCTTTTTCATTGCGCAAAATATATTACCACGTATACTCCGCAAACCGCAAGCCTAATTACGCGGTCCAAAAACATCCACCAAAACGCGTTTTCGCCGGAAAAGCCGCCATTCGGTGCCAAGGCCTCCGCGCACGCTGCAAACATAATCGTATTTCCGGCTGTCGATGACGTTTTGCCCGCCGTAGCCTGAACCCACGCGGATGAAAAGATAGTCATCTTCATAAGGGCACAGCCCTTTGCCCTGCAAGGCTCCTTCGCTTTGGCCGCGAACCATCCACGCTGCAGCGGAGAAGTCGCCGAACACGACAGGGCGCCTTGTCGAGCAATACTCCGCAAGCGTCGTTTTCCGGACAGCCTGCCGTGCCGGGCCTTTGTAATCAGCCTGTATCACAGGCGCAATGCGACGCGCCGCCACTACAGCGTCATGACGCGCCCCGGAACAGTAGAATCCTCGCAATGCCGACACATTCTGAAAAACGAGCACCCACGCAATACCGACAACAATAGCGCATCGTACCGCAATCCGCGCCGGTCCGCCATTGCCGGCACACCATGCACGGGAAAGCGCAAACGCCGCCCAAATCCAGAGCAGCGGGGCAAACACGCCGAAATACCGGGGAATACCCCATGTGTTGTCGCCGGAAAAGGAAAAACCGTCCGCGAAAAGCTGCACTGCCTCAAGAAGCAGCGCCCCGGCCAGCATTGCAAACAGGACGCGCTCCCCTCTTCCCATGCGCCCTTTTGCAAACCGGACGAATACTATGGCCCACGCCGGAACCGAATACACAATGAAATGTGCACCGACGAACGCCATCCAAAAAGGCGAATGCGCAATATGCCGCATCAGTTCCTGCATGGCACCCTCGGCTACGCTCCGAACAGCCTCTGCCAGATTGGGACGAAGTGCGGAGCAGGGAGCCAGTATCCCGTCCAAAAATATACAAGTGCGCACATGGGTTGAAGCGCCAACACGCCCGACGCCGCAACGGCCAGCGTATTCCAACGGAAACCGTCAAATACGGCAAACAACGCAGCCATGGCCACACCAACGCATATCGCATCGCACTTGAATGTGAAAAGAAACCATAACGCCAAGCATGCCTTTGCCGCCGAACGCCGAGAATGCGTCTCGCGGCAATCCAGCACGGCATCCGCCATCATAAGAAAGCCCAACATCTTGAACGGTTCCCTCAATCCCTTCAATCCCCATACCAAAGGTTGCGGGCACACCATATACAGCACAAGCGCAAACCATGCCGCGCCACGTCCAAAAAGCCTGTGCGCAATGGAATACACCGGAAGAGCGCACAGCGCCCAAGCGAACGTCGCAACGGCGGCACACGCGCCATAGCCATCCAAACCCGAAAACATGCGCAAGGCGCCGGCGAGGACGCTGAAGCCAACCCCGAATCGCGGATGGAACGCCTCAGCCCAGTCGGCGGACGCAAACGCCTCAGCCATCGGTGCGTACCGGCACGCCGCATCCGTTGCGAACAACGGATGCGCCGCGGCAAACGCCGCAGCAGCAAGGCCGACCGCCGCAACACCGACGGCGACGAACGTCCTCTCAGTATTCGCCTTCATCCCTCCAGATGAGCCGGCCGTGAGACTGCGCCGGCCCGGCATCCGCGCTCGAATACGACTTTCGGTCGCTTAGGAGAATCGAACGAGGAAAACCATTCCGCACCAGTATTCCGATAACCTTGCCCGGCACGCGCATGTCGCGCATGCCGTCAGGCACATGGATACGTATCGTATCGCTCTTGGTGAGACCAGAATCCGACAACAACCCCGGCAAATCTTCCGGATCCACAACATTCCCGCGATAGGTCACGAGCCCGGACTCCGTGACGGCGATTTCTGGATGCCGAGAGTCCACCATATATCGTTCGGAGGCGCAACCGCCAAGAAACGCCGCCAGCGCGGCATAAGCAAACAACTTGGTCATAATCCAATCAACTCGTCTAGCTCAGTCTTGCTGCGCATTTCACGCTCCTTCGGCGTCAATTTATCCTGCGGCGGCAGCGTCAGATGCGACGACAGCCTTTCGTCACGTTCCGCAATCTTCGCCGCGACAGCGGGCTTTGCGGTTTTCGCGGCTTTTTTCACTGCTTCGTCCAAGCTGCGCTTGAGACTGTTACGCTCCATAATAAGCTTGTCCACGGATTTCACCGACGCTTCAGCCGCCGCTGCCAGCCTCTTCACTTCCGCCTCGGCCCTGTCCCTTGCTACGGCGACGAACTTTGCCTCCTCCTTCGCAACGGACAATTCGCGCTCCAGCGCGCCAACCCGACTTTCGCACTTACCAAGAGATGCGCGGAGTTTCGCCGCCTCGTCCGCCAGCCGCCCGTTCGCAGACAAAAGACCGCGGCGCTCTTCCAGCACTTTCTCGGACAGCCTCCGCCGATTCTCAAAATCTCGGCGCAACTCGTCCATCTTGCGATGCTGTACGAGCAGCGCCACGCTGGCGACGACGGCGACTGCAACGCACAAAAACAGCGCCGCAACCGCAAAGGCAGAACCTTTTCCCGACACGGAATCCATGACAGGGCCTCCCTGCGCTTCACGCCCGGTCTACGTTCTTCACGATTGAGGTACAGGCTTTGATGACGCCGGCGACGTCCGCCAGGTCGGACGGAATGATCATGGTATTGTTCGCCTTGGCGAGGTTGCCGAACTGCTGCAGGTACTGCTGCGCAAGCTGCATGTTCACCGACTCGATTCCGCCCTTTTCACCAAGTGCTTCCGCAACCTTGCGGATGCCCGTGGCCTGCGCCTCGGCTACGAGCAATATCTCCTTCGCCTTGCCCTCGGCCTCGTTGATCTTGCGCGCCCGTTCGCCTTCGGAAAGCGCGATCGCCTCCTGGCGTTCGCCTTCGGCACGGTTGATCTTCGCTTGGCGCTCGCCCTCGGATTCCGCGATCATGGCGCGTTTCTCGCGCTCGGCGCGCATCTGCTTCTCCATCGCGTCGCGAATCGTGCGCGGCGGCGTGATGTTCTTGATCTCATAACGCGTCACCTTTATGCCCCACGGATCGCTCGCCTTGTCCACCGCTGCGACGATCGCAGCGTTGACGGAAGTGCGCTCCTCGAACGAACGGTCGAGATCGAGCTTGCCCATTTCGGAACGCATCGTCGTCTGGGCGAGCTGCGTGGTCGCGAACAGATAGTTGCCAATGCCGTAGGACGCTTTCGCGGGATCCATGACCTGCATGTAGAGTATACCATCCACTGATACTGCAATGTTGTCCTTCGTTATGCACTCCTGCGGAGGCACGTCTATCGCCTGCTCCTTGAGAGTGTGCCGGTATGCAATACGGTCGATAAAAGGCACGAGTATGTGGAACCCGGCGTCGAGCGTGCATCGGTACTTCCCGAGCCGTTCGACGATGTACGCCGTCTTCTGCGGCACTATGATCGCCGTCTTGAGAATCGTGACGAGCACGATGAACGCGAATATCGCGAAGAATATCAATGGACCTTCCATTACCGTTTGCCTTTCTGTTTTTTTCGTTTGTTGTTTTTACTTCAGACGTTCACTTTCCTTGCGCCCTGCTCGCCTTCCACGCCTCCGCGAGAGTGTGGTATTTTACGAGCATGTTCGGCAGGTAGTCGGCGGGCTGCACGCCCTTCCTCATCCAGCCAAGATACATGTTCATCACCTGGCTGAAGTGCGCCTCGTGTCCGATCTCGTACTTCTTCGGCACGACCATCCTCCAGCCCTCCGCCGCAGGCTCGAACGAGACGCCGGGATACAACTTGTTGAACTCCGCGACGGCGGAGCGGAGCGACTTCTCGAGCGCAGCCTTGTCCTGCCCGGCGCGCGGCTGCACGTAAACGCGGGGCTTGTAGCCTTCCTCCCGGCCCTGCCGGATGATGATTTCGCTCTTCGTGCCACGCATGAGAGAATAGTGCGTGTCGCCCGTACCTTCCGGCGGCATGAAATGCCATTCGACGCTCACCTTCGCGTGGACGCCGCGAAGCGAATATGTGAACTCGCCGTTCGCCTTGCATTGCAGCACGTTTTCTCCGTCCACGTCTTTCTTCAGGAAATCCGGCCACTTGTCGAGCCCGGTGGAGGTCTTGTAGTCGGCGGCGGAAATGGGCGTAGGCCACGTGCGCGCGCCGATCATTTTGACGTCGGAACACTTGAGCGTCTCGCCCGGAAACGTCTCCCATTGCACAAGGTCTACGAGATGCGTGGTGACGTCCACGATGGCCTCGCCTTGCTGATCGGTGTCGTAGTACCAGCCAGGACGCTGGAGCGGCTTTCCGTTCACGAGCTTGCAGAAGTGATGTACGCTCACCTTCGTCACGGCGGGGTCGTCGGGCGTGCCCTTCTCCTGTTCGCCGTAGAGATCCTTGGAAGCCACGAGCGCGCGCTGGAGAATGGTCGTTATCTCGTTGCGCTCGGTCATGATGTCCGCGAAATACAACCCTTTTTCTTCGGCAAGCCTCGCCGCCTCTTTCAGCTTCGCGAAAGCGTCCGGCGTAATGGCCATGGGCTTGTCGGAAAGGACGTTGAATCCGGCCTTGATGGCCGCGAGGTAATAGTCCGCCTTCTTGTCGTTCTTGCCGGCAAGCACGACCACCTTCTCGCCGGGATTCGGCACGGCAAGAGCCTTGGCGAAATAGTCGGCGCCCGTGTAGATCGTTTCGTTCCACGCGGTCGGATCCTTCTCGCGGGCGTTGAACGCGGCCACTAGCCTGCGGTGCGCCTCGACATCCGGCCCTTCCGGCGCGAACACGGCGACATCTCTCGACACGCCATCGTAGGATCTGTTGAGAACCAGCGCAGCGTGGAAGTGGCCGGGATCCAGCTCGACGAACGAGACGTTCTTCACCGGTCTGCGCGGCGCTGCACACGCATTGTTCTTTTCCATCTCCTTGCCAACCTCTACGACATAGTGCAATTCGCGCCTCTCTCCCTTTTTCATTTTGAATCCGCCTTTGAACGCCTCGGCGAAGCAGACGAAGTAGAATCCGGCGTTGGCGTTGCGCTCAGGCTGGAAAAGCGCGTAGTTGTGTACGGGGCGGTCGGCGATGAACGAAACCCGCGTCGTCTCGCCCGTGCGCTTCGACTTCGCATACACGTCGATGCGCGGCGAGAGGTCGCCCATGCAACGCGTGTTCGCGTTGCCGAGGCTGTTTGTGCACGAGAACTCGAAGTCGGCGTTGCCCGCAAGACGCATCGAAAGCCCGGCATAGCCGCCGCCGTTGGCCGTGCCATTCGCCTTGTTCCATTCCGGTTTGTCTACGGAGAACGAGAGGTCTTCCAGCGCCTCGAAACGCCCGGTCCAGTCAAGCGAATAGCCGCCGTCAGGATTCACGGTCGCTTTCACGGTACGGCGCTCGCGCAGGATGGCGTGGCCATCCACCTCGTAGGCCAGTTCGCTCTCGAACACGGCGCCGTCCGCCGTCGGCGTTTCGCCGTGCGACACAACCCTGTTCGCGGCGCCGTCGCGCCGAGGCTCCCAGAAACTGCGCCCGTTGATTTTCTTCCACGAGAAGAAGAGAGCGGGATGCCAGAGGTGGTCCGGCGGACGCGCCGCCGTGACGTATTCGTTCCGCGATCCCGGAACACGCAATTCGAAATAAGGCTTGCCCTCTGGCGGCACGGGATGGTAAATGAACGGCAGCTTCAGCGCTTTCGGCGCCGGCGGAAGAAGGCAGATCAGGTTCAGCAACAGACGCTTGCACGCCGGATCGTCCGGCGTATCACGCAGGCTCGGCCCAACGAGCGTCACGGCGCCGCGTCCTACGGGATACTGCGCTATGGCGCTCGCGATGCGTCCCTGCCCGGCGTCCGCCACGCACATCAGGCACTTGTCGAACGTAAGATACATTCCATGCTGCCACTTCGAAATGGCGCCAAACTCCGCGTTGAGGCACGTCTTGGCCGGGAAGCCCTCAAAGAGCTTCGGACAGTTCGGAATGAGCGCACCGCCCTTCTCGGCCGGGCCGATCGTGAGCACGCCGTCGTACTTGAAACCAAGACGCTTTGCAATGGCGTCGCTCCATCTGTCCGTCGGACAGAGCGAAACCACGTGCACGCCCTCCGCCGCCGCGCGGAACATGGCGTCGACAAGTCCCTTCGAGTAGTCCGGTCCGGTGTCGCCTATAATGACCACCACGTCCGGCAAGTCGCCTTGCGCCGCCGCCTCCGGGTCGAACTCTGCCACATCAAGCCCCCACGACTTGTACACCGGCAGCAGCCGCGCGCCCCAAAGACGCACCTTCCTCGCCCTGTGCTTCGGCTGCACGGTGGCGTCGATGGGCGCCGCCGCACCGCAAGGCTCGCCCATGATCTTGAGCAGACTCTGGAACGAATCCACGCCGGCGACCTTGTGCGCGGCGAGGTACGCCTCGACGTCCGCCGCGAAATTCTGCGGCGGCGGCGCCGCGAGCACGCAAGAAGCGGCGATGGCCGCAACGGCAAAAACTGACTTCTTCATCTTCAACCTCTTCTCCTTATTTCCTTGAGCGCCTCGATCGCGGAGAACTGCGAGCGCATGAAACAGTTGCGCAGGTTCTTCTCGTCGGACGGATCGGTGAATTTCTTGTTCACCGGATTCCATCCTATCGTGCGTCCCGGATTGTTGAGCGCGTGGTAGCCGAGAATGCACGATATGGTGGACGAACAGGTGGCCTCCACGGGGATGTTGGTGTCCTTGCGCTCGCGCATGCACACGAACCATATGCGGTGGTGGCCCTTTAGATTGTTGCGCACCACGCGCACGGTCGCCTCGCCCTCGATGAGGGCTTTCCTGTTCGACTCCAGCTTGCGCCATATTTCGGCCTTCGGCTTATACGCGGTGTCTATGCGGTCCTTCGCGGGAATATGGCTGACGAAGCGGTTGGCGTATATCCAGTCTCCATTTTCGCCGATAAACCTCACGCCGACCTTGAAGTTCGAGCCGCGCGGCGTACCGAGCTGCATCGTCACGCCGTTCGCGTATTTGTAGGTGACGAGGCAGTGGTCGTGTACGTTGAAAAGGCGCCCGTGCATGAAGTTCGCGACATCGGCCCTCACGGAAACCGGCATCGCCTCGTCCAGCGGCCACTGCGCGGAGTCCACCATATGCGTGCCCCAGCCGGAAACGTTGCCTGTGCAGTAGTCCTGTATCTGCAGCCACCCAACGTTCTGGCCCGGCACGAACGCCGGACCACGCGAGATGGAGCGCCCGCCGCCCGGCCGCGCCGCCGCGCTGCGCCAGTGCGTGCGCAGCTGCGAGTATCGCACGTCGTCGCGCGCAGGACCGAGCCAGAGGTCGAAGTCGAAGTCGCGCTTGTCGGGAGTCTCTTCCATCGACGGCACGTCCCATTCTCTGTCCGGACTGTTGTCGATGATGCCAGTTTCGATGCGGACGAGCTTTCCCAGCCTGCCGCTCTTTACGTACTCGGTCGCCCTGCGGAACTCGTTGCCGCAGAATCGTTCGCCGCGCTGCTGCGTGCCAGTGTAGAATACGCGCTTAGTGCGGCGCACGGCCTCGACGATGGCAAGACTCTCCTCGATCGAAAAAGCGATCGGCTTCTGCACATAGATGTCCTTGCCCTTCAGACAGGCCTCCACCGCCATGCGGGCGTGCCAATGGTCGGGCGTGCAGATCATCACGCCGTCGATTCCCGGATCGTCAAGAACCTTGCGGTAGTCCATCTCGAACTTCAAATGGTCCATCTTGTGGCGGTAGTACGCCTCCGCCGTTTGCTTCATGCTGGCGAGACGGACGGAATCGACGTCGCACACCGTCGTGAGCATGGCGATATCCTCGTTCTGCGCAAGACCAGATATGTCCATGGTAGTGCCTATCCGCCCGCATCCGATCAGCGCGATCTGCACCTTGTTGCTCGGAGCCGTTGCACCAAACACGCTGGCCGGCACTATCGACGGCGCCGCACCGGCGGCGATTACACCTTTGAGGAAACCTCGTCTATCGACGACCATGTTCTGCATGACCCGTACCTTCCTTATGATGTGCTTTTGCCTGAAACCGAAAACGTTGCTATTATACTCTATCGGACGTTGCCGCGTCAAACGGAAATATGGGCTCGCAATCCTCGGACGGCAGATGACACCTCTAAATCTGGCCATACCCTGCCGTGGAAGGCATACCGTCAATAGGGGCGATTATGAACCCTAGAAGGGGCGATTATAAACCCTAATGGATACGATTGTAAACAGCGTAGGCAAAACTCCGCATCTTTGGCCATTTCCACCCCTGCCATAGCACCAAACTCGCATAAAACACTTAAAATGAAACCAAAACAACTACAAACAACTCAAATCCGCACCGTAGCGAAGGTGCGCCGCACGGACATTGCAAACCTGCACTGGCACTCCCCATGCGGCGGATATATTTGCCTGAACAAGCACGTCGCCGGGGTGCCCGTCGGCCACGATGCGCCCGCCAGCAAGCAAAACGGCGCGGGTGAAGAAGTCCGTGTCGAACGGGAGCTCGTGCGTCGCCATCACCACTGTGCGGCCGATTTTGGACAAAAGCGCCATCAGTTCGTCGCGACGACGGAAATCGAGATGCGCGGCGGGCTCGTCAAGCAACAGCACTGGCGCCTCTGTCGCAAGCGCCATCGCTATGGCGAGACGCTGCCGTTCGCCGCCGGAAACCGCATCCATACGCCGCTGCGCAAGATTACGCGCATCGACCGCCGCAAGAGCGAGGTCCACCGCCTTCTCGTCGGCGGCCGACGGCCTTCGCCATGCGGAAAGACGTGCGGTGCGGCCCAGCATCACAAAGTCGCGACATGCAAGCGCAAGGTCGTTGGGCACGTCCTGCGGCACTACCGCAGTTCCCGGCCCGGCGAGCGCACGGAGAAGCGTCGTCTTCCCGGAACCGTTCGGTCCGACCAAGGCCACGCGCTCGCCGGATCCCACGGCGAACGTCACGTCATCCAATGCGACGACAGCACCGTACCGAACGGTTCTATTTCTGACTTCTGGCATGGCGCACAAGCAAATACAGGAAGAACGGCCCGCCGGCAAGGGCTGTCACGACGCCGGCCGGAACCTCGACATCTCCGAAAAACCGCCCTGCCTGGTCGCAAGCCACCAGAAAAGCCCCGCCAGCGACGGCGCTGAAAGGCAGCAAAACCCTGTGGTTGGCTCCCGCGACGCGCCGCACGGCATGAGGCACTATCAGCCCCACGAAACCGATGACGCCGGCGACGGAGACGGCAGCGGCGGTCGCGAGCGACGCGGCAGCCAGGACGAGCGGCACGACCCTCCCGGTGCGGACGCCGAGCGTCGCGGCGAAATCCGCTCCGAGCGCCAAGGCGTTCAAACGCCGCGACTGAGAAAACAGCGCGACCGCAGCCGCGCCAGCGCATGCGCCGGCCACGGCAAGTTGCCCGGGAGTGGCGCGCGCAAGATCGCCCGTCATCCACCATGTCACGGACTGCAAGGTGCGCGATTCGGAAAAAGCGAGCACGAGCATCAACAGCGAGGACGCGATCCCGCCCATGACGACTCCGGAAAGAATCAGCGTCACGCGCCCTCCTCCCGCCGCCCGCGCGACAGCGGCGACGGCGGAAAGCGCGGCCAACGCGCCAAGAAAAGACGCCGCCGGCAGCACGAACGCCCCCGCCGCCGCAACTCCCGTAGCAAAAACCGCAGCCGCCGCGAGCGACGCCCCGCCAGAAAGCCCGAGCACGAACGGGTCCGCCAGAGGGTTGCGCAAAACGGTTTGAAGCGCCGCACCCGCAAGTGCAAGCGCGGCGCCGACGACGAGACCGGCCAGGACGCGCCAAAGACGAAGCCGGAGAAGCTCGCCGGAAAGGTCGTTCCCAGCGGGAGGGCGCGTTTCTTCGCGCGCCGCCGCCGCCATCTTCCGCCGCAGTTCCTCTATCGCGGCGGGAAGCCGCGGGCCGAGGCGCGTGAGGTCGCAGGACATGGCGAAGTCCACTTCTCCGTCCGGCGCCAGCTTGAGCCGCGCTTCGGGCGAAAGTACGAAATAGCCCGCGCGGTTCGTAACGGCGTTCACGCATCCGACCTCGTGCAGGACGTCGTCCGGCAGCGTATCGCGCCCTGCGACGATCAGCGGCTCCCTCTGCACCACCGCGAGCATCCGGCGCGGGACGACGCCGCAAAGCGCGGCAAGGCGCGACCGCATCGGCGCGTAGTCCGCCAGCCGTTCGCAAGGAAACTGCAAGACCCGCACGCCGGCCTGCTCCAGACGGTTGGACATTGCCGGATCGGAGAAATACGTCATCAGCACGTGCGTCGGCGCGAGCGCGACAATACGCTCCAGCGACGGCGACGAATACGCGCCGACGCTGGGCAGGTTCGTGGCGACTTCGGGATAAAGGCAGGCGGAACTCCGCCCGACAAGACATCCGTCGCAGCCAAGGTCGTAGACGGTCTCGGTGACGGCGGGCGCGCAACTGACGATGCGCGGCGGCGCGTTCGCCGCAACGGACGACGCGGCCGCGGCCAGCGCGGCAACGCACGCGATATGCCGGCAAGGATTCATCCGCGCAGCAGGTACGTATGCGCCGGAACGTACGACGCGCCTCCGAAGAAAGCGACGGACACGCGCCTGTCAGAAACGTCGAGGCGGAAATGCCCCGCACCAAGGGCATAGCTATAGTCGCGCACGTACGGACGATATTCCTCTACCAGCGCGGCAAGCGACTCCGGCGTGGAGCCGTCCCGCTGGCGTCCCTTCGCCGCTTTCAAGCGGTTGCCGTAGT
>JAFPNP010000213.1 GCA_017411125.1 Kiritimatiellia bacterium | reverse complement strand
GCAGCCATAGCCGCCGCCTCCGTTTCGTACTCGATCGGGAACCCCGGCGTGACCAACACGGACGACGCATCCTCCCCCACTTGGATGTACTCCTGCAGCCGCCCATCCACCGCGAGGCCGATCAGGAAAACCCCGTCAAGCGCCGGCTTCTTGACGAAGAACTCCTTCTTCCCGGTGTTGTAGTCCGAGTCGTAGAAATACTTTCCAAACGCCGTGCCCGCACTGAGGCTTTCAAGGCTCTCATACAACTCTAGGTCCTGTCCATCCTTGCCGACAGCCGCAGTGCCTTCGACGGTGCGGATCGAATAGACATGGCCCCAGCCGTAGTTGAAGCTCACCTTGTATGCGCCACCCTGCTCTTCAATGCTGAATTCGGGCTTGTTCGGCAACTCCAGCGCACCGCCTGCGGGATCGGTTCCGAGTTGGTATTCACGAACGTTGGAGAGCCCGTCTTCGTCGTAGTCGTCATCAAGGCCGCCAATGGAAGAAGGGGCATACATTTCAACAGTGCGCAGCCAGACGCTCCATCCGTCGTCCGTGTCCGCGGAATCCGACCAGAACGCGCCGACCGGCGCATGGGCGAAGCCCATCGTTCCACCAACCGGGGGCAGGACCTTCGATGAACGGAATCGTTCTGAGCCGGAATACTTTGTCGTGACCACAAGCGTCAGCTGTTCGCCGACCTTCGCGCAATCATCTTCGTCGCCGACGCGGACGGTGAGCGTGCAGTTGCATCCATCGCCGGTCAAGGATGCGTCGGCGGCCTCCGCCGCGATGTTCGCGCCGTTCTCGCCATAGACCTTGACCACATAATTGGCAGACGCCCTCTCGTCGTCTCCGCCAGACACGATTTCTCCGCTCAACGCAAACCCGTAATCGTCCCGCAACACGAGTTTATACGTGTAGCCGCCGCTGAAACCTGCCGCCCGTACCGTGTTCGCCAACATGCAAAGGAGAAGTCCGGCACATATAGTAACCACTGATTTCTTCATATTCCTCTTCATTTTGAACAACATGAATGCAGGCATCCCATTGATGGACAAGGGATGTCTTTTAGCGTAAAAAACTCGTCTGAAACGCGCTGCAGCGCTTTATCGGGCTGCTTTTGGCAAGCGCGGGGGGGCGAAACCGTACAAGACCGCACAGCGCGGCCTTTAAACGCATATTTTAACGTTGCGTTGCCTATATTGTGGCTGCCAAATGAAAACATAATACGCCCAAGAAAATTGTAGTATACCATACAGACACATTTGCTGGCAAGCGCTTTTCAGAAAAAATAACTTGCAAAGCCGATTGCACCTCCCAAGGCTCACGATCCTGTCCCCCAGGGTTCATAATCGCCCCCTCTAGGGTTCATAATCGCCCCCTCTAGGGTTCATAATCGCCCCCTCTAGGGTTCATAATTCCCCACCATGGCAAACCTGCAAAACAAAGACCGCCGCGAGAACATCGCGGCGGACTTCGGGACGGTGCGTCGAAGACGGCGCATCTTACTGCTGCGCGGCGCGGTCCATCACGCGCTTATGCGCTTTCTTCAGCACTTCGGGATTGTACTTCAGCACCTTGCGGTCGTAGGTGAGAAGTCCGTTGATCTCGATCTCCACGTCGGTGGTTTGCGTGTAGATCGAACCGGCAAGTCCTTTGCCGGCGAACTCGCCGAGCTTCTCCATGAGGCCGAGGTACGTCTTCTCAAGACCTTCGCGGGTCTTGGTGTCCTCGATGCCGCCGTAGCCCCAGTTGCAGGTCTTGCCGCCAAGCACCTTGCCTTGGTCGAACTCGCGCCAGATGTGCCCGGCGACGGGATGGCCAAGGCCGCCGAACTCGCCGAGGAAGCTGACTCGGCGACTGTTGACGGCCGGCATGGCGGGGCCGCGGTATGCGTGGAAGTCGACGACGTCAGCCGCCTCGCATTCGCCGTCGGGGAGGTGCTTCGTGCCGATGCGGCCGGGTTTGCCGCGCTGGAAGGTGGAGCCGCCCTCGAAGTCACACCAGCCGGACGGGCCGTTGACAAGACGGGTGGCGTCGTACTTTTTCACGAAGTCGAGCGTGGTGTGGGTGAGGAACGGATCGTGCTGTCCCCAGCCTTCGTTGTAGGGAATCCACATGACGATGGAAGGCACCTTGCGGAGCAGGTCTACGAGCCCCTTGAGTTCGCGGCGGTAGAGGTCGTAGCCCTTCGTGGTCTCCCAGCGGAACGGATCGTCGGCGCGGTGGGTGGTGCAGGGCATGTCTTGCAAGACGAGCAAGCCCATCTTGTCGCAGAGCGCGTAGTAGCGGAGGGGTTCCACCTTGATGTGCTTGCGCATGGTGTTGAAGCCGCAGTCCTTGAGCGTCTGGATGTCGAACGCCATCGCTTCCTCGCTGGGCGGCGTGAGCAGACCGTCCGGCCACCAGCCTTGGTCGAGCGTGCCCATCACGTAGTAGGGCTTGTTGTTGAGGAAGAAGCGGAGGATGCCTTTGGCGTCCTTGCGCTTCTCGAACTTGCGCATTCCGAAGTAACCCTTGATCTCGTCCTTGCCGAATTTCGCGGTGAAGTCGTAGAGTTTGGGCGATTCGGGACTCCAGAGACCGAATCCTGCGGGCATCTTGACGGCGCAGCGCTCGCCGGGACGGAATTCCGCCGAGGCGACGGCTTTTCCGCCGTCCAGGATTTCAACGCGGCCAGGTTCGGCGTCGCCGTACTTGAGGCCGCACACCTTGAACTTGAAGGAGACTTCGCCCTTGTCGATGTCCGTGCAGACATCGTAGTCGGCGATATGCTTCTCGGGAACGGTCTCCATCCACACCGTCTGCCAGATGCCGCTCATGCGGGTGTAGAAGCAGGCCCATGTCTTG
>JAFPNP010000212.1 GCA_017411125.1 Kiritimatiellia bacterium | reverse complement strand
TCTCCTGTATCGGTTCCGTTGTCTGTTGTTCTGTCTGCACGGGCTCTTCTGCGGGGAGCGGTTCTTCGCCCTGCCCCCTGTGCCTGAAATTGGGCTGCTGCCTGCGCAGCCGGTTTTCGTGCGCGGGAAGTTCCGGCGCGGCTGCGGGTGCGGGCTGCGCTTCCGGCGGCGGCTGCTGCTGCGGCTGCGCGGCGCGGTTTCTGACGATGGCATCCTTCCACTCCTTGCTTTCCGAAATGAGTTTCGTCAATTCGTTTACAGCATCTGCGCCTTTGCTCAGCTTTTCTTTGACTTCATCTTCGGAAAGGTCTTCGACATACGCCTCGTAGGCAGCCCATTTCTCGTCCGCCGTATAGTCGCGCAGAACGGCCCTGTCGATTCCCGCGCTCTCCGAAAGGATGTTGTCTATCGGCTTCGAGCGGTATCTGTCATTGACGTGCGCGATGCCGCCGCCAAGAATCTGGACAAGCAGCATTGATTCCGCAAGGTTCTTCAGCGATTCGGGCTTGAAGAACTCGCGGGCCGCTTCCGCGCCGCGCGAAAGCGCGCCGCCCCGTTTCTCGCTTTCGCGGCGGTCGATGCCGAGAACTGCGTCGATCACGTTGTCCTCGAACTCTTCGACGACTTCCTCCGGCGCGCCTTGCAGCCCTGTCGCCTTGCCGAGCCTGTCCATCGTCTTTCCGTACTTCGCGAGGGACTTGCCAACCCCGGTCGCCGCGATTTTCCCTCCGACGGATTTCACGAGCGGAATCCTGCCAAGCGTCGCGCCGGCCAAACTGCCAAGGGCCTTCGTCGCCAGCTTGCCGCCAACCTTTTCCACGGCGGGCTCCACGATGCCGCGCGCCACGCCTTTCGCTATGGCCGCACCCGTGGAATCCCGTTCCGCTGCGACGTATATGTTCCCGTCCTCGTCCATTTCATAGCGGTCGCTCGCCATCTCCTGTCCGCGTTCCGCGCCGCCGATTGCGCCCGCCAACACCGCACCGACGCCGGGAGCAAGGAACGGGAACATGTACGAGCCGGTCTGCGCCAGCCCCGCCGTGGCGCCCGCCTGCCACTGCTTTTCGCGCCCTTCGATCTCCGCCTGCGCCGCGCCTTTCTCCCATTCGTTCTGCGCCACGATGTCTCTTGCAATTTCCTGCGCATACCGCACTCGCGCCGCTTTGCGCTCAGCCGGGTCGGCGATTTTCGCGCCCTGCGTCCGATCCCAATCCTGCATCACGCCGCTGTCGCTTCGCGCCCAGCTTCCCAGGAATCTGCGGAACCAAGCACCGGCGCCGTTCCATCCGGCCGCGTCCACGAGATAGTCGAGTTCGTCGTCCGGCAATTTCGTGAGTGGCACGTCCTTCCCGTCCCGGCGCACCGTACCGCGCAGGATGTCCTGCAGGTTCATCCCGATGTTCTTTTCCGACACGCGCCCCGACGTGTTGTGCGCGAAAACGTGCCCAAGATTCTTCGCCCAGCCCGTGAAAGAACCGTCTGACGGTTCCGCCGCCGGCGCGCCCGCTGCCTGGTCGCGGAGCCGCTGCAATTCGATTCCGCCCATCGCCGGCTCCCCTGCGAAGTTCTCCGGGCGCATCGGGGACGCCGCCGCTCTGCCTACGTACCTGTCGCCGTATGCTATACGCGCCAGTTCTTCGTCGGTGTAGTCCGCATAGGCGTCTTGCGACCGCTCCGAACCGCTTTGCGCTGGTTGCGACTGCGCCGATGCGCCTCCGCCATTTGCAATCGCCTCCAGTTCCTCGTCGGTGTAGTCGGAAAATTCGTCGTCATGGCTGGACAAATTGTTCATTGCAATCTCCCTGAAATTACCGGTTGTCACAAATCAGAGTCGCCCCTCTGCATCTTCCGCAACACAACGCCGTAATCCTGTTTGATTTTCCTGCGGTAATCGTCCGATCCGATCGGAAGAAGCGAAGCTATGCCCCTGGCCCGGGCCTTGTCATAGCCGCCCGCAAGGTCTTCAACAAGACTATATACCCGCTGCTCGACTTCCTTTTGCGCTTCTTCGTCGGACCATCCCTTCGATCTCGCCTCGCGGGCGACTTCGCTCTTTATCTCCGGGATGCGTTTGTCGAGCTGCGGTTTGTGCGTCCGGTCGAATTCTTCAAACGCCTTTTGCCGTCTCACGGAGGCTACGGCTTGTGCCTCGGCTTTGGCGCGCGCTTCTTCTGCGGCCTTTGAAGCGGCCTCTGCGGCTTCTGCCCTCTCTTTATTGCGCTGACGGGCATAGGCGGCGCTCCTTCCGGGATTGCGTTTGATGCCGCCGGAATCCATCGAGGCGTTAATTGTTTTTTCGCGCCGAGCCTCTTCCTGTTCTTCTTTCCGCAGCTGCGGTTCTTGTTGCTGCGCGGGAAACGCGCCGTTTTGTGTGCGACGGGCGGCTCTGCGGGCGGCAAGCGCGGCAATGGCCTGTTCTCGCGATGGCGGCGGACCTTTCTTGCGCATACTGGCCAAAACACTTCTGCCATCGGGTGTTGCCGCACTCTCCTCGTTTTCAGGTTGCACGGCATCGTTCGTCTGCACCTGTTCCTGCGGCTGCGCGGTGACGCCGGCTTGCGCGGGCTCGTTTGCCGGCGGGAGAGCGCGTACCTCTTTCCCGTTCACCTCCAGCGGCGTCGCGCCCTGTATCTCGTCGCCGCGCGAATCGTACAGTTTCCCGCCCTCGTAGTAGCCGTTGCCCGTCACGAGCCGCCCCTGCGCGTCGCGGTACTTCAGGAGCTTCTGCCCGCCCTGCATCACGCCGGCGCGGCGCTGCGCGTCCAGCGCGGCGTCCATCTGCATGTCGCGCATTTCCCTCTCCCTCGGATCGGGCGGCGGATACATCCGATTCATCAGCTCGTCGTACCGCTGCAACAGCGCGTTGGTGCGGGCGTTATCGCCGCCGTCCCCGCCGCTTCCCGTCCGCGTGTAGGCTTCGTGGACGTTTTTTATCAAATCGTCCATCGAGCGTTTGTACACGGGTTCGTCGTCCGGCCCCGTCACAGGCTTCACCCCCTCGCGGAGAACCTTCTGCCCGTCCTTCTCCTCGTAGGGGTTCTCCACCGGGTTGCCATCCGCGTCCTCGTACATCTGTCCGCCGCGCGAAAACAGCTCGCTGGCTATTTTGCTCTTTGCGACTTCCATGAGGACTTCTTGCTCCGACTTGCCGGAGCTTTTCAGCTTGCCTATGGCGTCCAGCACCTTCGCGGCGAGCTGCGTATCCGCCGCCTGCCGCTGCTGCCCCTGCCTCACCTGCGCCCCGCGCCGGAGGTTCTGCGCCATCGCGCCGAACTCC
>JAFPNP010000211.1 GCA_017411125.1 Kiritimatiellia bacterium | reverse complement strand
GTCGCGTTTCGCTGGAACGGCGAGCGCGACTCGCACCGTGCCGTTCGTCTCCGTCGCGGACACCTTTACGCCCGCCGCCGCATCCTCCGGCGACACCTCCGCCCGGACGAGCGGGAACGCCATGCCGTCCGCCGTGTCGACGGCGACGACCACGCTCTCCGACGTACCGGGGGCGATATGCTTCGCCGTGCCAGAGAGAACACGCTCCGTCGCGTCCCACTTCTCGTCCGCGACGTCCATCCACCCTTGCAGGACGTGCCGCGTGGTGGAGACGACCTGCGGACGAGCCTCGGCCTTCGCCACGCGGAACATCTCGCACTCCAGGCCGTTCATCTCGATCTCCAGCGCGTCGCCCGCGCCGAGGATGCCGAAATATTCGTCGTCCCAGAACGAATGCACGCGCCACTTCGCCTTCGGGTCGAGGCCGAGCGCGCCGTCCTTCGCGCGGTCGCCGCACAGCGCGGTCTTCACCGCGGCGCGTTTCTTGTCCGGATTGAAAAGCATGACCTGGTGCCACGTCGGCGCCAGTTCGAGGTCGTAGACCGAGGGATTCACCGTGCCCTTCTTGAACGCGTCGATCGGGCGCGCCGCGAACGGTTCGCGGTATTCGGGATAGAGACGCGAAAGGTCGCGCGTCATCTCCGGCGTGAACAGGCGGAAGCTCGTCGCAAGCTCGATGCGCCCGCTCGTGAGGTAGACGGTCGTGAGCATCGAGCGGCGCACTCCCTCTCGCAGGCCGTGGATCGCCTTGGAGTCGGGATAGTAGTTGAACACCGTGCGCATCTTGAACCAGCGCAGTCCGTCCGTCGTGACCATGCGCGGGTCGAACTTGTTGGAATCGCTCCACGTGCGCTGCGTATCGACAATGCCCGCCGTCGCGTCCAGACATGGCCGACCGCACTCGCCGAGGTTGCGTTCGTCGAGGAACGCCTCCTTGCCAAGCCCTTCGCGGGCGAGCGCGAAGTAGCGGCGGTAGACCTGCGTCGCGCTCGCGTTGATGTCGTCGTAGCCGCCTTGCGGATTGTAGCCAGTCTCGGGATAGTCGAACTTGATGCCCTGCATTCCATCCTTGCGGAGACGCTTCCACATTGCCAGCATGTGCGCGGACATTCCTTTGTCCGTGAAGTCGTACGTCACGTAGGGCCTATGGTGCATGTGTTTGCGCTCTATGTTCGCGATGGAGTTGAACAGCATCCAATCGGGATGCGCCTTCGCGAAGTCGTCGGACGGCATGCCGACCTGTATATAGGTATACGGGATGCCGTTGCGCTCCTTGATCGCGGCGCACCACTTGGCGAACGTATCGTAGGGAGCGCGGAGGTGTCTGTACTTCGCCCAGTGCGCGTCGTCGTACCAGCCCTGCTCGGTGTTGCCTTTGTCCCAATAGCAGTAGGCGTCCGGCTCAAGGCGCACGCCCACCTTCGAGTACTTCGTGAAACCTTTTTCGTTCGCGACGTCCAGCTCTTTCACGAGCGCGGGGGCGTTGTTGATGTTGCCGAGCTTGCTGAGCACGCCCACGGCCCAGCCGCAGAGAAGCGGAAAATCGTAGACGTTCGGATTCGCGCCGTTCGCCTTGCGCATGGCGCGTCCGTAAGCCTCGGCGGACTCGAACGGGTCGTCCGTCACCGCGTCGATGTAGAACGTGTCGGCGGAAAAGAGCATGTTCGTTCCAGGCCCGACCAGCACGCCCGTCTCGTCGGCCGCGTAAAGCGTTAGGGAACCGCCGTCCAGTTCGGCCATCTTGCCGAAGGCGTCGTACTGGAGTCCGCCCGCGACGAGCGTGCGGCGCTTGCCGCCCACGAAACCGGTGGCGACGATGCCGTTCGCGCTGCTGCGCGTTAGACCGGGGACGAGATGCGCGGGCTCCGCGCCCGCGGCGCTGTTGATCGTCACGACGTCCGTTCCGCCGGACCACTTGCCGCCGCGCATCACCGTCGCGCCCATGAGACGACGGCGGTACCATACGGGCGTGTTCACTCCGAACGAGGCGACGAGCGCCGGACTGCCGTCGTAGAGGGTATAGGTATAGACCGGCTCCCACGCGCCCTTGCTGTGCGGATGCTGGTACCCGGCGGCCTGGAATCCCCAGCGCGCACCCTGCGTATCGTCGCGCACAGTGAAAGTGACGCGCGCACCGTGGCCGAACACGTCGTCCACCTCGTCCGTCGCCGCCTTGAACGCCGCGCCGCGCGCGACGCTCGTCGCGCCAACGCCTGCGTCGGCGATGCGCACTCCGCCCTGCGCGTCGCGCACCGTGAACGTCCCCTTCGGCACGTCGAAAACGACGCAAGCACACCCGTTGGAGAGCGCAATCGTGGCGCCAGAGCGTTCCGCAACGGCTCTGGCCGCCCATATTTGCGCAGAAACCAGCGCCGCACACAAAAATATAAACATTTTTCCCATAGGGGACAATTGTACACGATTTCACTGTCGATGACAAGCCTTCTCGTGCCGCATTTTCGGCGCGGAGAGTGGAAATACAGAGCGGAAGCGCAGTCACTACATTGGAGAAAAGACAATGAAAAGGAGGGGGAAATATGAACCCTAAGAGGGGGGAATTATGAACCCTAGAGGGGGCGATTATGAACCCTTAGGGAAAGACCGAAATCCCTATAAGGCTAGAACGGCATGGTGCGGCGCTACAAAGCCGTAATTCGCGTGCAGACAAGAAGCCGCGGGACGAATCACTTTAGAGCGCCGGCGGCGCACGCGGCACCCAGCGCGAGGAAAAGCGCGCCGGTTGCAAGATACGCGCACCCGAAGCCGACGACGCGCGATCGTGCGGCCGCCCGCCAGAAAAGGAAACGGCGGAGATGCCACGGATAGAACATCCCGAACATCCCGACGACCGCGCAGACATACGCGAACACCACGAGCGCAAGACGCCAGGACGTGTCGCACAGCCGCACGGCGGGGAACAGTTCC
>JAFPNP010000210.1 GCA_017411125.1 Kiritimatiellia bacterium | reverse complement strand
CAGGCGGATAGCCTCGTGTATGCGTTTTTCAGCGGGCAGAACCGCGTCAGCAGTCGCGACGGCGTGAACCACTGGATTCCGTTCACCGAGGAAGAAGTCGGTGCGAAAGACTGTTTCGCGAGCCATTTTATGAGTGATTGGCTGGCAGGGAGGCGATACGTCGAGAACAATGCGCCATGTCAGGGAGAGTTGGATTTGGCGGGAGGGGCTGGGACAGATGGGACGAATGAGACTGGTGGGACTCGCGCTTCGTCTCATGCGTCTCGTTTGTCCCATTCGTCCCTTCTGTCCCATCTGTCCCATGAGGCTCGCGCCGTGCTTGACGCCGGGCGCGCCCTGTGGCGTTACTACCATTCGCAGCCTGACGCGAATCCGAACGCTTACTACTATGACATTCGTTTGCATTTTCAGGGCGTGAAACGCACGGCTTCCGGCAAGGAACAGATGAACGCCGCCTCTGGTGACGAAACATACAATTCGCTTCTTGCCGCCCTCCGTTCCGCCCACAAGGCGCTTGCCGCCAAAATAGCGCCGAAGGTGTACGAGTACGGATTCCTTCGGAGGTGAAATGGTGCATCGATGATGAAGGGGCCGAAAATCCATTCAAGCGTGTTCGTTGCCAACGAGCGCAGCCGAGTTAGGCGCATGAATGGTATATTCTAAAAGCAGGAACAAGCAATGATAAGTGTCGGCGTTGGGGGGGGGCCGGGGTGCTTGCCCCCTCTACGGTTGTAGACTATAGGGTTCATAATTCCCCCATCTAGGGTTTATATTTCCCCCATCCAGGGTTCACGATCTCTTGCCTATGGCCGTAAAACGCTGTTTCTAAAGGATTGTTATTGCAAAAGCGTGAATAACGTCATTTTGCCCCCTGTGCTCATTTTCGCGTTGTAATGGTTATGGTATTTGCTGCATAGCATAAATGCTATTTGCCTAATGACAAATATTTGGTATACTGTTGCGCAAATGTTCGGGTGCATTGTCCTACCGTCCGTCGCAGGGCGGCGATGCGTCCGTTAGATTGAATGGAAAAGCATCATGAAATCCAGTAGGCGCAACTTCATCCGCAGCGCGGCCGCCTCCGGCGCGTCGCTCGCGTTTCCGTCCATAATCCCCGCTTCCGTGCTGGGCGCATCTGCGCCGAGCAACAATCTGCACATAGCCCAGATAGGCTGCGGACGCATCGGACGCACAATGGACGCGCCGGGCTTTCTCAAGGCGTCCGGATCGCGCATCGTCGCGGCGTGCGACCTCGATTCACGCAGACTTCTCGAAATGCGCCGCGTCGTGGCGAAGCACTACAAGGAGAAGTCCCCCGACGCCATAACCGGCGCGCGCGACTTCCACGACCTCATCTCTCGCCAAGACGTCGACGCCGTGTCGATTTCCACGCCCGACCACTGGCACGCCCAGATAGCAATAGAGGCCGCGTTCGCCGGAAAGCACGTCTACATGCAGAAGCCGGCGTCGCTCACGATACGCGAAGGGCGGCTTTTTGCCGACGCGATCAAGGAAACCGGGCGCATCTTCCTGCTGGGCTCGCAGCAACGTTCATGGGAGCATTTTCAAAAGGGCTGCGCTTTCGTGCGCGAAGGACGCCTCGGCAAGATACAGCGCATCGAAGTGGGCCTGCCTGGCGATCCGGGCGGCGGCTCCACAAAGGAGATGCCCGTGCCGGAATGCCTTGACTACGAATTCTGGCTCGGTTCTACGCCGATGGTGTACTACACGGAAGACCGCGTCCACAGCCAGAATGCCGATATCGGGAAGGCCGTCAACTCCCGGCCTGGATGGTTGCGCTGCGAACAGTTCGGTGCGGGCATGATAACGGGATGGGGTTCGCATCACCTTGACATCGTACACTGGGCGATGGACTGGGAGACGATCGGCGCGAAGTACATAGAAGGCAAGGGCAAGTTCCACACCGGCGGGCTGTGGGACGTCCACGGCGAATACGACATCACTCTTACGTACCCGGACGGCACTCCGGTGCGCGTGTGGGACAAATATCCCAACGGCGTCCGCTTCATAGGAGAAAAAGGGTGGATATTCGTGAGCCGCGGCGCGGCAAAGGCCACGGCGTCCGACCCGGTGATCGGAGGCAAGAAGCTCAAGGCGCTGGATGCGAGCGATCCGGCGTTGATTTCCGGCACGCCGTCCATCGTCCTTTATCCGAACGCGATAACGAAACCAGGGCGGCACCACCAGAACTTCATCAATTCCATCAAGGCGAACGTGCCGAGCATCGTCCCCGCCGAAACGGCGCATCGCTCGTGCAGCGCGTGCTTGCTTTCCTGGATCGGCATGAAACTTGGACGCAAACTGGAATGGGACTGGCAGAAGGAATGTTTCGTGAACGATCCGGAAGCCAACGCCATGCTCGAACGCGAGGAACGGAAGCCTTACGGCGCAAAACGCGCCTATGAACGGCTCAGCAAGAAGGCTGCGTCGCGGGCGTGACGGTGAAGATCCTGTTCGTCTGCCACGGGAACATCTGCCGCAGCCCGATGGCGGAATTCGTGATGAAGCATCTGCTTGCAAAAGCGGGACGCGGCGATGTATCGGCAGAGTCCGCCGCGCTTCATTCGGACGAGTTGGGCAGCGACATCCACAGCGGGACGCGGCGCGTGTTGACGCGGCACGGCATCCCTTTCGAGCCGCGCCGGGCCTGGCTTCTCGACGCGGCAAAGGCGTCAGAGTACGACCTGATCGTAGGAATGGATTCGTACAACATGGCCGATCTCAGACGGTTGGTCTATCCCGACGACCGTCCGAAGCTTCATCGGATGCTGGAATTTGCAGGAGTCGCCCGCGATGTTGCCGATCCATGGTACACAGGCGATTTCGACGCGACATATGCAGATGTTGAATCCGGCTGTGCGGCGATACTGCGATTGTTGGACGGCAACGCCCCCAAATGTGCAAAATCCCGCTTGCAATCTGTTGGGAATTTTGGTATATTATCAACTCCGTTTTGGAAAAGTAAGGAAAAAAACATTCATGCCGACAATCAATCAGTTGATTCGCAAGGGACGCCATCCTCTTGCAACTCATTCTAAATCGCCGGCGCTGAAGGCTTGCCCCCAGCGCCGCGGCGTCTGTCTGGTCGTCAAGACCATGACGCCCAAGAAGCCTAACTCCGCCCTGCGCAAGGTTGCCCGTGTGCGTCTCACGACGGGCGTCGAAGTGACGGCGTACATTCCCGGCGAAGGCCACAATCTTCAGGAACACAGCGTCGTGCTGGTGCGCGGTGGCCGCGTGAAGGACCTTCCTGGCGTCCGCTACCACATCGTCCGCGGCGTGCTTGACTCGCTTGGAGTTTCCGGGCGCAACCGCAGCCGTTCGAAATATGGCGTGAAGCATCAGAAGGAAGAAAAGAAGTAAGGGTTGAGCCATGTCCAGACGCGCAAAGAAAATTGAAAAGCGGGTCTCCGTCGACCCGAAGTACAACTCGGAGTTGATCGCCCATGTCATTCGCATCATAATGAAGGACGGCAAGAAGACGACTGCCGAGAAGATTGTCTACGGCGCCATCGAGAAGATCAAGGCCGATGTGGAGAAAAGCCCGGACAAGTTCATGAAGGGCGAGGGCGACAAAAAGACGCCCGTCACCGATCCGCTGGAGATCATCTCGGCGGCTATCGAGAACATGAAGCCCAAAGTCGAGGTGAAGACTCGCCGCGTGGGCGGAACCACTTATCCTGTGCCTGTGCCGATCAACGAGGTGCGACAGCTTTCGCTCGCGCTTCGCTGGATGACCACTTTCGCCGCCGGCCGCCACGGCATGGGAATGCCCGCCGCCGTTGCAGCCGAAGTCGTCGATGCGTTCCAGGGGCAGGGCAATGTCATCAAGAAGCGCGACGATGTGCACAAGATGGCTGCGGCCAACAAGGCGTTTGCGCATTACGCATGGTAAAACCTTAACATACTTTTCCAAGACAACGAAGAAGCCGGGGCGTCAGCCTCGGCTTCTTTCGTCTTCGTTTCAGGAAACACGGAGTTTCAGGAAATTGCGGAATCTTCAGAAATCTTCGCCATTCCATCCGCCAGCGCGAGCCAGTCGGAATTTGCCAAATCTTCGGCGCGCGCGGTTGACTGCACGATGCCTTTGAACACCGTTCCGAGCTGCTTTCTGCGGTGCTCGAATGCCTGCTTGGCGATACGGCGGAAGAGATCGCGTTTTTCTTCGGAAAGCGAGTCGTTGCGGTGATGCCGGGCCAGGCGCACAACGGCGGAGCCGATTTCCGGACGAGGCCAGAAGCAGTTGGCGCTGACCTTGCGGACGATCTGGACGTCGTAGTCCAGCTGGACCAAAACTCCGGCCAGTCCGCGCGTTTTCGAGCCGGGACCGGCCGCAAGCCGCTCCGCTACTTCCGTCTGTACAAGCACTACGGCTTTTTCTGGCGCTCCCGCAACGCGCTGCGTCAGTTCGAGCAGTATGCGCGTGCCCGCCTGATAGGGGAGGTTTGACACAAGCGCCGGGAAGCCGTCGCATCGCCCGTCTTTGATGAAGTCGAGCGCGTCGCCGGCATATACTTCAAGCGTCTGCGGATTGCCTAGTGCACCGGCGAGGCGCGCGGCGAGTGCGGTGTCTTTTTCGATCGCGGTAACCGTATGCCCGCGTCCGAGCAGTTCCTCGGTGAGTACGCCAAGACCCGGCCCGATTTCCAACACTCGCGCACCGTGCGGAAGCTCCGCCGCGTCTACAATCGCCTCAAGCGCGTTGCGGTCTATCAGGAAGTTCTGCCCGAGAACCTTGTTCGGGTGGAAATCGTTGGCGATGCACCATGCCTTGACTTGGCTTGGACTCGTCAGGTTCATTGCTTTATTTGCCGTCGGGGAACGGGAACACCCTCACGAACGCCGCTTCGCGAAGGCGTTTCACCCAGGCGCGGTATTCGGCCTGTCCGGCCTCGCGCTTCAGGTTGCGCTCTATGCGGTCGTAGGCTTCGGCGAAGGACAAGTCCTTGGCTGCCGTTTCGGATTCCTTGCGCACGATGAATCCCCATCCGTCAAGGTCGATGAGCGTGGAGAACTCGCCCACCTTGAGTGATGCGATGGCTTTTGCTATTTCCGGGCGGAACGATTTTTGAGGGTCGACATCTTTCCAGAGGCCGCCGTCTTTCGCATGGGAGTCGGCGGAGAAACTTTTGGCGAGAGCCGCGAAATCCTCGCCTTTTTCAAGTCTGTCGAGCAATTCCTTGCCGCGTGCCGAAACAGACTTGGCTTTCTTGTCGCCGGCGTCTGCTGGCTTGAGCAGGATGACGCGGACGCTCGTCTTGGACTCGGCGCGGTAACGCGCTTTGTTTTCCTTGTATTCGCGCTGCATGTCGGCCGGAGACGGCACGATGTTCTTTTCCACGAACTGCTGGCGCATTGAGGTGACGATCATGTCGTCGCGGATCATGTTGCGCCATTCGGTGAGAGGCGTCTTGGTTTGCGTGAGCGTGGCGTTGAGCTTGTTCATGTCGCCTTCGAATTTGTCTTTCACTATGTCGCGGATGCGCCCGTCCACCGCCCATTCCGGGAACGTCACTTTCTTTTCCGCTGCTAGCTGGAGGATGAGGCGGCGTTCGATCAGGAACTCGACCGTGTTGCTGTATGCGGTTTTGAAGTCGGCGTCGGCGGATGCTGCGCCGCTGCGCCGCATGTCGCCGATGGCGGTGGTCACGTCGTCAATGGTGATTACGGCGTCGTTCACCTTCGCAGCTATCCCGTCAAGCGTCACGCCGTGCGCACATGCGCAGGCCAGGGCAGAAACAAACAAAAGCATTTTTTTCATGGCGCGTATTATATCAAAGCCATTCGCAGCCGTCAATGCGCCGCAGTGCGTTCGGGAGGGCGGTTTGCGGCGGTATCGCGAACGACATTGCCAT
>JAFPNP010000209.1 GCA_017411125.1 Kiritimatiellia bacterium | reverse complement strand
TTTTTTCTCCTGTCAATTCCGGGTTCTCCTCCGCAGAAGCGGGCAGCGCGGTCTACGCGCGGAGATACGGTTGGGTCCACGCCACGTGCACCTTCGGATGCTGGAAGGCGGTCGCCGCGCGGACTCGTCCCGCCGCGCCGCCCGTGTACGGAACCCGCACGCACGGATAGGCCGTGGCGTTGACGGTGATGCGCCGCCGCCGGGCGTCGACGCGGAAGTCCGGCGTCTTGTCCGTGCGCGCGTGCGGGAGCGGCGCCTTGCGGAAGAACGCCATCCCGTCTCCGGTCAACACGTCCTCGATGAAGAGCGCCGGCGCCTCCACGTCGAACGTCCGTTCGCACCGCGAGAGCACGTACTCGGTCGTGAACAACAGCTCGTCGTGGGCGTCCGTGGCGTCCTGCAGGCGAACGATCGTGAGCCGGGGGTGTTCCCACTTGTAGTCGAACTCCTGCACGTCCCCGTACGCGAGGACGCTTAAGCTGGCGGCGAGAACTGCGGCGACTGCGAGTTTCATGGTTGGAGTCCTTGTCATGTTCTTCATGCCCATTTCGTGTAACCTTTCTTGAAAACCATCTGCCAAAGGCAACGATGTCATTATACCATACCTACTCTGGTGGAACACATGGTTAGAAGTCCCTCGCCCAAACGCACGAGACCCGCCTCTCATGTGGAAGGAATGCCAGCGACCGGCAGAGGAGCGTTTTCGCAAGTCACGTCCGTGCAATCGTCCGCGACGATCGGCGGACGCAGCTCGACGCCAGGCGCAGAGCGAATGCGGACGTTCTCGAACCGGATCCCGTCCGCATGGCGAAGATAGAATCCCGAGGCGGGAAGTACGTGGAACTTGAACATGTTCGGCGTCGGGTACGCCCTCTCGCATTCGGGAACGGGCTTGGAAAAGAGTTCGCGCGCAGCACCCGGCTTGGTGGTGATGTCGATGTTCCGCAGCGTCACGTTCCTGACGCGAAGTCCGGGAACGCCCGTGATGGAACTGGCGATCCATCCGGCGTTGACACATGTCACGTTCTCGATCAGGATATCCTCCAGGGATCCGGGGCGTCCGTCCGGGTGGAGCTCGCGGCGTTCCAGCCTGATGAAAATTGGCGTCTGGACGCACCCTGACGTCATGTCGATGTTCCAGATGCGTATGTCCGATACGCGTCCGCCGTCCGGTGCCTCCACCGAAATGCCCGCAAGGCCGGTGATCGGCGCGGTCACGCCAGGAAAACCCTTCCGCTGCGGGCCGCCGCGCAGATGATGCGCATAGAGCGGACTTTCCCTGCAGGGCACCAGGACGCAGTCATGGATGCGGCAGTTGCGGTAGCCCCCGAAGCACGTCGTTCCGAACTTGATGAAATTGCAGCACGACGCGACACGGCAGTTCCTGACCTCCACGTTCTCGACCGTAAAGCCGAAGAAGTCGTTCTTCAGGCAGATTCCGTCGTCAAGCGTATCGACCGTGCAGTTCTCGACCAGCACGTTTCTCGCCTCGATGTCGATGCCGTCGTTTTCCCAATAGGACTGCGACCAGATGTCGACGCCACGCACGACGACGTTCTCGCATTCCTTGAAATAGCATGTCCACAGCGCCGAGTTTCTCAGCCGGACGTCCTCCACCCGGATGTCCCGGCAACGGTAGAACAGGACGTCGCGCCACCGGCGAGGGTCCTTCGGCTTCTTGCGGTGCACATATCCGCGCCCGTCAATGGTCCCCTTCCCTTCGATCGCGACATTTCGCGCGCCGATCGCGCCGACAACGGCATGGAGGAGGCTGGGGCGCGAACCGGACGAATGCGTCGTGCGGTATTCCGTGGTTTCGTCATAGTCGGCCGGCATCTTGGAACGAAAGGAAACATAGTCCGAGATGTTTGTCGACGCTACGAGCGTCGCACCCTCCTCAAGCCTGAGCGTGACGCCATCCTTCAGGAACAGCCCCGCCACAAGGTAGCGGCCAGGAGGCACGACAAGCGTGCCGCCGCCGCGTGCGCTCGTCTCGTCGATGGCGCGCTGAAAGGCCTCGGACTGCAACGTACCGTCCGCCTTGGCTCCATAGTCCGCAACCGTTGCAGCCGATGCGCCGGCCACCATCAGGACCACGGCGAACCAGGTAGTAGTACGATTTCTCCAGATGACGAAAGGCATGATCAGCTCCAAAACTTCGATGGCTCGCGCAACGCGTGCGTCCTCACCGGAAGGTCATTAGGAACCCCGGCAGGGACGCATACAACCCGTCGGATTTCATCTTGAGCGCGACCACCCCGGCAACTGATCGCGAAACGGCGAACTGAACCGTGTCTGGCGGCGGCTCGGACCATGCGGCAAGCTTCGTCGGCCTGGCGAATTGGCGCGCGCCAAGCTCTATCGTCACGGACGCATCGGGCGAGAACGAGAGGTTGCCGCCGACAGGCGTGGAGATGGATGCCAGGTCCAGCGTCGCATCCGCCCCCACGAGACAGACGTTTCCTGCCGTGGCGGAAAGCGGCCGATAGGTCCCGCACACGCTCACAACGCCCGTTCCTGACAACGTGCCGGAAACCGTCAGATCTTTCACGGACACGTCGGAGGCCAGCTCAAGGGCGGCAGATGCGCCCACCGTGACCACCGTCAGATTGGTGTCGCCAAGCGCGCCGTCCGCAGACGCGACGAGCGTTCCGCCGGAGACCGTCACGCCGCCAGTGAACGACTGGTCCTCCTTTGCAAGCTTCAACGTGCCGGGCCCCGTCTTGACGAGCGCCAACGAACCTTCGAGGGAGACCCAGTCGCTTTCGTTTGTCGTCGCGGCCGCAGTCTGGACCGTCAGCACGCCGCCGCCAACCGAATCGCCTATGCTGCCAAAACCATTCAGGACGCCCACGCTGAGCGCATGTCCGTGAAGCTCCATGTTCGCGCCGGCGGCGAAGACGAGATCGTCAAGGCCGCTCCAGTCGAGATCTTCCGTAAGCGTCCCGCTTTCCGCGATGGTGGCCGCGCGCGTCGGGGTCGATCCGGCCGTTGCGTTGAAATTCGTCAATCCTCCGGAAAGGCAGATTAAGGCGTCATGCCCCGGAACGCGTCCGACAAGGTCACTTCCATCGGCCGCCACGCACGCCCAGTTGTGCGGCACGGAGATGTCGCCCGAGGCGAGGCCCGTCCACTTCGCGGCAGCCACCGCGCCCGCGCGCATGGCCACGATGTCCGCCACGCCGACACCGGCGTCGAACGTCCAGCCGGCCGTCGCGCCGGAAAGGTTCGTGACGACCTGTGCGGCAACGCCGCCGTCGCCGTTGGTCAATTCGACACGCGCGCACGGGGCCGTCCCGCCGCCGAGTGACTGGAACTCCAGCCAGGCGTTCGTGGCCACGCCTGAATCGTTCCTGCCGAACACCACATTCCGTGCCGGAACGGACGGGAATCCCGTCGCGACGCTCATCCCGCGCCCCGTCAGCGTGGCTTTGAAGCAGGCGTTCGTGAGATCATCGAGGACCAGCGCCTGCGCCATCCCGTTCGTCAGGACGACCGACGCGGCGGCAGACGGGACGTCGTGCCGGGCCATGAGCGCGCAGAGAGCATATCCGGAATCCGTCGCGTTTTCGACGAATGTCATCCGGGAGTAGTCACACGTCACCGTTCCGTCCGCATCGACCGACCTGACGAAGTCGTTCGTGGCGAGCGCGCGTTCCCAACCGTCCGTGTTCGACAACTTCAGGTACCCGGCCGCCACCCCTTCCACATAAACGCCCTCGCGCCCCTGGGTAAACTTGACGACAACCGCCTTGATGTTCGGCGTCTGGAATGCATGAAGGCCGGTAGCGACATAAAGGAGATTTCCCATTTCGTCGCGGCAGGCATGATTGGTGTACGAGCGGCCGTACATGCCCCCGATAGACCCGAATGCGCCGCCCGTCAGATATCCCGAGAACGTCGCGTCGGCAAGTTCCTCCAGCTTCGCGCCGGGGAACGCGAGCCGCCGCGCGGAGCGGACGAACGGCGACAGCTTGGGCGAGCCGCTTGTAAATGTGCCGAACGCGAAACCCGGCTTCCCGTAGGCATACAGGCCGCCTGGCTCTTCCACGACACGTTCATACACGGCCCGCAATCCCATGACGCCATAGCTTTTTTCGGTTGGATTGTCTGTGACCGTCACTTCGCTGACATCCGCGGCATGTTCGACAAACGAATATCCAAGTCCCGCCTGAACACGCGTGTTGTAGGCCCCCACGGCTTGCGCGTAGACGCCCCCGTTTCCGTTCGTCAACTCGATGACGACGCATTTGATGAGGGACGAAACGACCTTCTGCACCTCAATCGTTATTTTCCGGACAGATCCATCACCGTCCCTCTCGACCGTCTTGTTGTAGGCGCCGTCACGCACATATCGGTTGTCCGGGAGGGCGACGTCCCGCCCGCACATGACTCCCGAGAAAATGCAGTCGGCAATGTCGTCCAGCGTCAACGTCGCCTCGCCAGGCCTGTTGGCGAACATCAGGGCGGGTGCGCCGGTCGGAACGGTCTTGTACGCGTGAAACGCCGTCAGCGCATATCCGTTTTCGGTGGGCGACGACGCGATCGTCGTCACCTTGCCGGACACGATGATCTTCCCGGATCCGTTGACCGTGACGAAATCATGGTCGACGGAAACAGTATCATCTGTTGGAAGATACCGTGCGCTGAGCGCCTCCACGTATGTTCCAAGATCGCCCTCCGTCAACTTGAACACAACCGCCTTCACGGAGCCCGAATGAATCTTCTGGACACTCGCCACGATGAACTGGATGTCGCCGCTGGAATCCCGATAGACATGCTTCGCATACGACGATCCGTATCCTTTGGAAATGTACGGCCCCGTCATATATCCGAGGAATTCGGCATCTTCAAGTTTCGCAAGCGTCACGCCAGGGAAGGCAAGCGTCCTGTTCGTCGTCACGAACGGCGAATTCGTCGGGTTGCCGTAGGAGTACGTTCCAAACGAGCATCCCGGCGCTTCGTACACGCCATGGAGCGGCACCGATGTCGCCTGCGCCCCACATGCCAGCGCGCCTGCCAGGACAAGGACGGGCAATCTCTTGTAGAGTAGAGACCCACGCCTCGGCGTTGCCGCCGATGCGACTTCCCCCTCATCAAACCGTACGTGCGGATTTCCCGCATACGGCTTTCCATTGAGTGCTTTTCCTGTTGCCATGGATTTCTACCATTCTTGGATTGTTA
>JAFPNP010000002.1 GCA_017411125.1 Kiritimatiellia bacterium | reverse complement strand
ATTTCCCCGAGGAAAAGTGGCCGTTGAAGAAAGACGGCACGTTTTACGCCATCGGGAGGACATATCAGACGGATCAGAAGATTTACGAGGTGAAGGTGGAAAACGGCAAGGCGGCGACAGTCCGCGCGATTTCGCCGCAAGGCATCGAGGAGATTGGCGCGGTGGATTTCTCCAGAGAACGCGTGCTGGCAGTGGGCGACGACGGCATAGTCTGGATATTCGGCACGGAAAAGGCGGCCTGGACTGAAAAGGCGGCTCTTGCGCAGGAAGGAATCAATCCCGCGAAAACTGAACTGAAGGAGTTGTATCCCATTTTGAAGTCGTGGGAACGAATCCCCGAATACAAGTTGCACATTTCGCTAAAGCCGCTGAATGGCGGGAAGAGCATTCCGATGGGCGTCATAGATTATGGCGCGACGGTCACTGCACGGAAAATCCGAGACGCGCTGTTGCCGGCATTGCGGGCAAGGAGGGAGAAATCGATAAACCTGCCGGAACCGAGGCTCAAGACGTTCAAGCCGAATGTAGTGTTCTATGACGGGAATACAGTCAGAACGGGATTTGGAGGTATTACGCAAGTTCCGAGAACTTTCAAGTTTCATGGAACGGCTGTCAAGAATCAGCACGATTTGAGCAGATGGGCGGAGAGACAACGGCAAATCCAATACCGAGCGAAGGAGCGCTGGCAGAAATTGGCGGATGAGGCAAGGCGGCAAGAGCAGAAAATGCAAGAGGTTCGTAGTGAGAACGAGCGGCTGAAGCAGGAATACGAAAACAAAAAGCGCGAAATTCTGGGCAAGGAGTTTCGCGGCGAGGAGATTGAGGCCGAAGCGCGGAAATACGTGCTGTCGATCGAGAGAAGCCGCTCGAAGCTTCCAAAGTGAACGCCTGATGAGTTGTGGCGGCGCGCGAGTGGCTGCGTGAGGACGCGCAGCCCTGCCATGCGGCGTTGCGTTTCGCGGGGAACTGTGTTATACTTGACGCAGTGGAAGAAAAGTCCAGTTTGTCGGTTCGCTATCTCTTGGCCATTGCAGGGCTGGGAGGGCTGCTCTATGGCGTCGATTTCGGCGTCATAGCGGCGGCGGAGCCGTACATGAAAGCGATGGGCGTGCTGTCCGACGCACACATAAGCCACATCGTGGGCGCGGTTCTTCTCGGCGGAATCGTCGCGACGCTAACGGCGGGCGTTCTTGCGGAGCGCTTCGGCAGAAAGCGGATGATTTCTGTGTCCGCAGCGATGTTCCTCGCGGCGATTCCAGTGGTGAGTCTTTCGCCGGGGGTGTTTCACGTCCTGTATGCGGGAAGGATGCTGCAGGGGATGAGCGCGGGGTATATGGCCGTTGTCATGCCGATGTATCTGACCGAGACGCTGCCGCCCGGCATACGCGGGCGCGGCACGGGCGTGTTCCAGTTCTGTCTCGGCCTTGGGCTCGTTGTCGCCGCCGGTGCGGGATGTCTGGTGGCGACCGTGTTCGGCGCGGCGGACACTGCGGACGCCGCCGGCAAGGTTGCGGCGTGGGGCGCTAACTTCTGGTGGACGATGGTTCCAGTCGCTGCGCTTTTCGCGGGGAGCTTGCGTCTTCCTGAAAGCCCGGTTTGGCTGGCGGCACGGCGGGATGGCGGCGCGCTAGCGGCGCGTGAGGACACGCGCCTTTCCGGCGCGGCGTGCGGCGCGGCTGGATGGCGCGGCCTGCTGCGGCGGCGCTACGTCGTGCCGTTTCTGCTCGCGTGCCTAGTGCTGACGTTCAACAAGACGACGGGCATGAGTTCTTTCACGAGCTATCTGGTGACGATTCTGAACGGCGCGGGGTTCGAGGGCATTCTCGCCAACTGGGGACAGCTCGCCGTGAAGCTCACGAACATGCTCGTGACGATCGCCGCCGCCGCGCTCGTGGACCGCAAGGGTCGCACGTGGCTTCTCAAGGTCGGCACGGCCGGCATGACGGCGGGCCTTGCGGCGATTGGATGCGTGTTCCTCGCGATAGAGCGTTTCGGGGTGGAGGCGAACAACGTCACCGGGCTTCTCGCAATGTGCGCGTTCTTCGTGATGCAGACGTTCTACGCGCTCGGGCCGGGGCTGTGCGTGTGGCTGGTGTTGTCCGAACTGATGCCGCTGCGGATACGCGCCAACGGGATGGCGGTCGCCCTTTTCATGAACCAGCTCGTCGCGTGGGGGCTGGCGTCCTGGTTCCGTCCGTGGGTTGCGGCGTGGGGCTGGTCTTCGATGTTCTTTTTCTTCGCGGCGAACGGCGCGCTGTATTTCGTCACGACGCTTTTCATCCCCGAGACGAAGGGGATGTCGCTCGAAGAGCTGGAGCATCTGTTTGAAAAGAAAGAAAGGAAAGCAAAATGATAACGCAGACTTCGATAAGCTACTACGGGCTCAACTACGTGGAGCACGCCGAGGCGGACTTCAAGGAGATGAAGGCGCACGGCGTCACGCAGGTCGTCCTGGCCGTGACGGAGTTCGACTTCGATTTCTGGCGGCCGAACATCCCGGCCATCGTGGACAAGGCGCACGAACTCGGTCTTCGCGTGCTCGTCGATCCGTGGGGCAACGGAAAGTATTTCGGCGGTGAGCAGGTGTCCAAGTTTCTGCAGGACAATGTCGAGAACCGGCAGGTCTCCGCGCTCACGGGCGAGAAGCTGCCCTACGCCTGCTTCAACACAAACTCCTACCGCGACTACTTCAAGAATTTCTGCGTCACGCTTGCGCGCGAGGCGAAGCCGGATGGGTTCTTCTGGGACGAGCCGCACTATGCCTTCCCGAAGGGAATCGCCTCCATCACCGGCGGCGTCGCCGACGACTGGACGTGCTACTGCCCCGTCTGCCGCAAGCGTTTCGAGGATTATTACGGCTATCCCATGCCGCGCTACATGACGAACGACGTGAAGCAGTTCCGCTGGCGCGAGGCGCTCGTGGTGCTTGCCGACACTTCCAAGGCGCTCAAGGCGATCGACCCGAATCTCGAAATCACCTGCTGCGTCCACGCCACGCAGAACGGATACTACGTCTCGGAATACCGCGGCTACGACAACTGGGACATGGTGGGCGCGTGCCCGTACTTCGACGTGTTCTCCACGACCATCGTGAACTGGGCGCTGCCGGAGGATTTCTACCTCGACATCACGCGCCGCACCGTCGCGATCGCGCGGAAATACGGCAAGAAGGCTGAGCGCTGGCTCATGGGCTACTACAAGCAGCCGAAGGATTTCGCGCAGATCGCCCGCTGGGTTGACATCGCGGCGGCGGAGGGCGTGGACCGTCTCGCGGCATGGACGTACCGCGGTGGATACGGAACGGTGGTGGGCGCGCCGGACGCGCTCAAGCTGTGGGACGCGATCGGCGACAACTACCGGCGCGTGCTGGGCAAGTGACGGACGATTCAAGGCAAACAAAAGGAGAAGAAAAATGCTGAACGACTACGGCTACATCGACAAGGCGATCGCGAACATCCGCGAAGTCGCCGAAAAGCAGGAAGCCAACATCAAGGCCGCCGCCACGTTGATGGCGGACGCCATCGCGGCGGACAAGCTCATCAACGTCTATGCCGGCGGCGGGCACACCACGCTCGCGATGGGCGAGATGTTCTTCCGTGCGGGCGGGCTCGCCAACATCAACCCTATGATGGAGACGGCGCTTTCCGTGTTCAACCAGGCGCTCAAGTATCTGGCGCTGGAGCGCACGGTGAACTTCGGCGCGTCCATCGTGAAGTACTACGACGTGAAAGAGGGCGATGTGGTCCTTTTCTTCCACAACATCGGCATCAACCCCGCGACGATCGACGCGGCGGAGGAGTGCAAGAAGCGCGGATGCAAGATCATTGCCGTCGCATCGTCCTACTGGCAGAACGAAATGCCGAAGGACCACTTCATCCGCCACCCGAACGGCAAGAACCTCTTCGACTACGCGGACGTGTGCATCGACGACTACAACCCCGTGGGCGACGCCGTGGTGACCGTGCCAGGAATGACGACGCCGATCGGGCCCGTCTCGAACGTCGTCGATTTCACCATCGCGCACCTCCTCGAAATCGAGACGTGCCGCCAGTGCGTGGAGCGCGGCATCGTGCCGCCGGTGTGGAACTCGGCCAACGCTCCGGGCGGCGACGAGAAGAACGCTGCGTATCTGGCGAAGTACAAGCCGCTCGTCAAGTGCCTGTGAGAAAGGACCGCGCTGATGAAAGCCGCATCCAGAATCGTATGTGCCGCCGTCGCCATGGCGGGCATTTCAGCTTGCACCGCACCGGACGCAGTTTCGCTGCAGCCGAAGAGGGATTTGTCGCCCGAGTGCCAGACTGCCAAGCTGGAGCAGAAGTCATTCGTGCCGTTCGACGCGGCGACGACCGTCACGCTGGAGTGCCCCGACCCCGCTGCCGCAAAGTGGCTTGAAAAGCACTTCGGCGAGTGGTTCGGCGACGCGGCGCCGAAGGTGTCGCCGGGCAGGACCGAGCTTGCGGTGCGCGAATCCCCCGAAGCGTATGCGGCAAGCGTGGACTCGAACGGCGTCAAGATAGCGGCAAACACTCTGGCCGGTACTCGCTGGGCTTCGTACACTCTGCGCCAGCTCGCCATAGACAAGCGCGGGACGTTCAAGACGGAGGGGCGCCTCATGCCGAGGCTTTCGATCTCGGACAGGCCGCACCTCGCGTTCCGCGCCGTGCATCTATGCTGTTTCCCCGAGACGCGTATCCAGCAGATCGAGCGGGCGATCCGTCTGGCCGCGCTTCTGAAGTTCAACTACGCCATCGTCGAGCCTTGGGGAATGTACAAGAGCGAGAAGCATCCGTGGTGGCCGTGGCCCGACGCCTATCTTACGAAAAGCGAGGTGAGGCGTCTCGTCGCGGTCGGCAGGGATTTGGGCATCACGCTCGTTCCGATGATCAACTGCTACGGGCACGCCTCGTCGTCCCGCGGCAATACGATCAAGCACAGCGCACTCGACTTCCATCCGGAATACGGGCCGCTTTTCGAGCCTGAGGCGAGCGGCGAGCTTGGCGCCGATGGCGGAGACGGATGGTGCTGGTGCATCTCCAACCCCGAAACGCAGCGCGTGCTCAGGGAGTTGATCGCCGAAATGCACGAGGACTTCGGCAGCCCGCCGTTCTTCCACATTGGATGCGACGAGGCGTTCGGGGCGCAGACGTGCCCGGAGTGCGCAAAGACGCCCAAGACCGAATTGGCGCTGAAGCACTTCAACGGGCTTTCGGATTTCCTGAAGGCGCGTGGAGCCAGGGCGATGATGTGGCATGACATGCTGCTTGACAAGTCGGATCCGCGCTGGGAGGGCTTCATCAAGTTCGGCGGCAAGGACGCTCCTGCCATTCTGGACGGGCTGTCGAAGGATATTGTGATCTGCGATTGGCAGTATTACGACAAGGTCAAGGGCAAGAACGGCGTGGAGTGGCCAACCATGGCGCATTTCGCGCAAAAGGGTTTTTCCGTTGCGGGTTGCCCGTGGATGAACTACAAGGCGATGGTGCCCATGGGCGAATACCTCGCGAAAAACGGCGGATTCGGTTTCATCCAGACCACGTGGCACACTCTTTCCGGCACGTCTTGGGAGAAGATGTACAAGCTGGGATCCAATGCGGCGTGGGGTTCGCCCGTTTCGCACGGTGTTTCTTTCCAGCGTTCGCTCCGCCTTGTAGGGCACGACATGAAGATTACGGACTACCGCGATACCGGCTACCGCAACTTTCAGGTTGCGCCGGCCAAGTGATCTTGACAGGTGCGGAGGACGACAGGAGACCGTTTGATGACAAACAGAAGAACGTTTCTAAAGTGTGGCCTTGCGGCTGCCGGCGCCGCGCCCGTCGTGATATGCCACGCACCCCCGCCCGCCTTGGACGCGGCCGTCGCGAAGCTCGACCTCCTCTTGCTTACGGGCGGCGAGGACATTTAGCCTTCCCGGTACGCCGAGGCTTGGCGGCGTCAATCGCCTGCGCGACGACTACGATTTCGCGCTCCTGCGCTCCGCCGTGCGGCACGAGGTGCTGGTGCTTGGCATCTGCCGGGGGCTTCAGGCCGTCAACGTTTTCTTCGGAGGGACGCTTTATCAGGATTTGCCCAGTGAATTTCCATTTCGCGCGGCCGAGAACCATTCCTGCGGCGCCGTCAAAAAGACTGCCGGCGACATATTGCATGGCATCGAGGTCATGCCTGGAACACGCCTTGCAGACGTCGCGCCTT
>JAFPNP010000208.1 GCA_017411125.1 Kiritimatiellia bacterium | reverse complement strand
TGTGTAAGGACTTCGTATTATAGCGAAGATCATTCAGGAGAGGCGACATTTTTTGCCCCGTAATCCGGAAGCGACGTGATGAAAGTCGCGCTCGCCGCGGGGGCGTCTCGCCAGCCACGAAAAAATTGGGGAACCTCCAAATACCAAAATCCCGCTTGCGCTGCTCGCCGATTTTATGGTATACTGTGCGCGTCACAGGGAAAAAGAGATGTCGAACACCTTCAAGTTTACGTGGTTTAACTACTTCGGCTTTACGGTCGGAGCGGCGTGCGCGTACTGAAAGAGGCGAATCGGCAGATGAACCCTATCGAACGACGGCCCCGCTCCATGAAGAGCGCGGCCGTTTTTCGTTCAACCGCAAAATCTTAGGAGAAAAAAGAAATGATCATAACGCTGAAGAACAACGCGGACAAGAAGCAGGTGGAGTGCCTGCTCGGATGGCTGCGCGACCACCACGTGACCCCGCACCTGAGCACGGGCGAGCAGGAAACCATCATCGGATGCGTCGGCGACGTCGCCCGCCTCGACATCGGCCTCGTCCAGGCGCTGAGCGTCGTAGAGACAGTCCAGCGCATCCAGGAGCCCTACAAGGAGGCGAACCGCAAGTTCCATCCCGACGACACCGTGGTGGACTGCGGCGGTCCGAAGGTGGGCGGCGGCAACTTCCAGGTGATCGCCGGACCTTGCAGCGTCGAGAGCGAGGAACAGGTCGTCACAATAGCAAAGGCCGTCAAGGCCGTCGGCGCCACCATGCTGCGCGGCGGCGCGTTCAAGCCGCGCACGTCGCCGTACTCCTTCCAGGGCCTCGGCAAGCGCGGCCTCGAAATCCTTCTTGAAGCGAAACGCCAGACCGGTCTTCCGATCGTGACCGAACTGATGCGCATCGAGCACCTCGAGCTGTTCAACGACGTGGACGTGATCCAGATCGGCGCGCGCAACATGCAGAACTTCGATCTTCTCAAGGAAGTCGGAGCGCACACGAAGCAGGCCGTGCTGCTGAAACGCGGCATGAGCGCCACGCTGCAGGAGCTGCTGATGAGCGCAGAATACGTGATGGCGAACGGTAATCCCAACGTCATTCTCTGCGAGCGCGGCATCCGCACATACGAGACAGCGACGCGCAACACTATCGATCTCACGGTGATTCCGATCCTCCACCGCCTCACGCACCTGCCGGTGATCGTGGATCCCAGCCACTCCACTGGCGTCGCGCGGCTTGTCGAACCGTGTTCGATGGGCGCGGTCGCGATGGGCGCGGACGGCCTCATCATCGAGGTCCACAACGACCCGCCGCACGCCCTGTGCGACGGAGCGCAAAGCCAGACGCCGGAGATGTTCGCCGCGACGATGCGCCGCGTGGAGGCGCTCCGCCCGCTCGCATATTCCGCGCACGAATGAACGAAGGAGACGGAGGAATGAAAGAACTAAAGGACATACGCGACGAGATAAACGGAATCGACGAAAGCATGCGCGAGCTGTTCGTGCGCCGCCTCGCAGTGGCGGCCGAAGTGGCCGAGGCCAAACGTGCGCAAGGCGCCCCGGTGCTGAACCCGGAACGCGAGCGCGAAATACTTTCGCGCGTCGCCAAGGAGGTCGGGCCGGACATGGAGAACGAGGCGCGTCTCTTTTTCACGACGCTGTTCTCCATCTCGCGCGGACGCCAGCGCGCCGCGCTCCAGGACGAGAACGCGCTAGTCAAGCAGATAGCGGACGCGGTCGAAAAGACGCCGGACCAGTTTCCGTCCCTCGCGACCGTCGCGTGCCCCGGAACCGAAGGCGCCTATTCGCAGCAGGCCACCAGCCAGCTTTTCTCGTTTCCGACCATACTCTACTTCCGCAACTTCGAGAACGTGTGCGGCGCGGTGGAAAAAGGAATGTGCGACTACGGCGTGCTGCCCATCGAAAACTCCGCCGTCGGATCCGTGCCGGCGATATACGACGCCATGGCGCAGCACCAGTTCAAGATAGTGCGCGCGATGCGGATGCGCATCCGCCACGTTCTTCTCGCGCCAAAAGGCGTGAAACTCTCGGACGTCAAGGAGGTGACGAGCCACCCGCACGCCATCGCGCAGTGCTCCGCGTTCCTGCTGTCCCATCCCGAAATGCGCACCGTCCCCGCGTCGAACACGGCGGCCGCCGCGGCGGACCTGGCGGCGTCCGGCAGGCGCGACGAGGCGGTGATCGCCTCGCGGGCGTGCGCCGAGCTTTACGGCCTCGACGTGCTTGCGGAGGACATCTCGAACGTGGCCTCCAACTACACGCGCTTTATCTGCATTTCGAAAGACCTGCAGATATATCCCGACGCTAGCAAGATGACGCTGATGATGAGCCTCGCGCACCACCCTGGCGCCTTGAGCGGCGTGCTGGCCAAGTTCGCGTCGCTCGGCGTGAACCTCTCGAAGCTCGAATCGCGCCCCGTGCCCGGAAGCGACTTCGAGTTCAGGTTCGTCTTCGACATCGAAGCCTCTCCCCGCGACCCGCGCGTGGTGAAGCTCCTCGCCGGATTCGCATCCGACCCGGAGATCGAGCATTTCACGTTCCTGGGCGCTTACGACGAAAAGTGAGGCCGCGATGGACAGCAGCTACGGCAGGAACTTCCGCATAACGATATTCGGGCAGTCGCACTCGCCAGCCATCGGCGTGACCGTGCAGGGCGTTCCCGCCGGCTTCAGGCTAGACCGCGCCGCGCTGCAGGCGTTCCTCGACCGCCGCGCGCCGGGGCGCGACGCCACGTCCACCCCTCGCCGCGAGGCGGACGAGCCGGAGTTTCTGTCCGGCCTCGTGGGCGACGTGGCATGCGGCGCCCCGCTGGCGGCGATCATACGAAACACCAACACGCGCTCGCAAGACTACGACGCCCTCCGCGACGTGCCGCGCCCCGGCCACGCCGACTGGCCCGCGCACGTGCGCTTCGGCGGGGCGCAGGACGTGGCGGGCGGCGGACACTTCTCCGGGCGGCTCACCGCGCCGCTTTGCATCGCCGGCGGAATCGCGCTGCAAATCCTTGCGCGGCGCGGCGTCGCCGTGCAGGCTCGCGCGGAGCGGGTGGCCGGCGAAACGGATCCGGAACGGCAGCGCGAAGCGATTCTCGCGGCGAAGGCCGACGGCGACTCCGTCGGCGGCGTGATTTCCTGCGAGGTGCGCGGAATGCCGGTCGGCATAGGCGACCCGATGTTCGGCGGCATGGAGAACCGGATCGCGCAGGCCGTGTTCGGCATTCCCGGAGTGAAAGGAATCGAATTCGGCGACGGCTTCGCCGCAAGCGAACGGCGCGGCAGCGAGAACAACGACCCTTATCGCATGGTGGACGGGAAAGTGAAGCCCGTGACAAACCACGCAGGCGGCATCCTCGGCGGACTCTCCACCGGCGAACCGATCGCGTTCCGCGTCGCGGTGAAACCGACATCGTCAATTGCGCTCGAACAAGACTCCGTCAATCTCCGCACGGGCGAGAACGCGCGGCTGCAGGTGCGCGGCAGGCACGACCCGTGCATAGTGATTCGCGCCGTCCCGTGCGTCGAAGCCGCCGCCGCCATCGCCGTTTGCGACGCATTGATGGAACGCGGCTGACTTGATGCGCAAACACGAAAAGATACTGCTCCTCACGCCGCCGTTCGTGCAGCTCAACACGCCGTATCCGGCCACTACCCAGCTCGTCGGCTGGCTTGCGTCGCTCGGCGTCGCCGCCGAACAGCGGGATCTTTCCATCGAAGTGGCGCTCGACGTGCTCCGCGCATACGGCCCGCAGCCGCTCACGGACGAAGTCATATCTTTTCTCCAGGGTCGCTCGCCGGACGACGCGGAGACGCTTGCGGAGCCAGGATATCTTCCCGAAGGGCCGGCCTTCGACTCCATTGCGCCAGAAGGAACAGGGCTTACGCGCGCGGAGGTCCTTGGCGGCGACCCGCAAGGCCGGGCAAAGGTATTGTGCTCGCTCTTCCTCGACGACGTTGCCGCCGCCATCCGCGACGAGATCGATCCCGACTTCGGCTTCTCGCGCTATGCGGAGCATCTGGGCGCGGCCGTGCCGGATTTCGACGCCGTGCTGCGCCGCCTCCGCCGGCGCAGTCCTATAGACCGGATGCTTGAAGAGCGCGTCGCCGCCGCACTGCGCAGCACGAAACCCACGATTGTCGGCGTCACATGCCCCTTCCCAGGAACGCTCCTCGGCGCGTTCCGCATAGCCCGCACCGTGCGGAAACTGGCGCCCGGGGTGCGTCTCGCGCTCGGCGGAGGATACGTGAACACCGAACTGCGCTCGCTGGACGATGGACGCGTCGGCAGGTTCTTCGACTTCGTGATGTACGACGAAGGGTACGGCCCGTGGTGCGAACTGCTCGGGCTCAAGGCAGACGTGCCGCCGTTCGTGCGCCCGTCCTACCGCGGACTTGACATGTCCCAGTACATCGACCTGGCCGAAACGGCGAATCCGATGCACAGGCTGTGGAGCGACGGACGCTGGATAAAGATACAGCTCGCCCGCGGCTGCTACTGGCACAAATGCGCGTTCTGCGACGTCACACTAGACTACATCAAACGCTTCGAGATGCCGCCCGCCGCCACGGTCGCGGACGCAATGGAGGCGCTTTCCGCCGAAACCGGCGAGACTGGCTTCCACTTCACCGACGAAGCCATCCCGCCGAAACTCGCCCGCGACCTTTCGCGCGAGCTGATACGCAGGAAATTCCGCTGCCGATGGTGGGGAAACGTCCGCTTCGACGCGTCCTACACCCCTGAACTTGCGCGGCTCATGGCGCGGGCGGGATGCATCGCGGTGACAGGCGGGCTGGAATGCGCCACCGACCGTCTGCTTAAACTGATGAACAAGGGCATAACGCTTGCCTCGGCACGCGCCGCGCTGAAAGCGTTTTCGGACGCCGGGATACTTGTTCACGCGTATCTAATGTACGCATTTCCGACCCAGACGGAGCGCGAAGCGCGCGCCGCGCTGCGCTACGTGCGCGACCGCTTCCGCGAAGGCGCGGTGCAGTCCGCGTTCTTTCATCGCTTCGCGCTCACCGTCCACTCGCCGATCGCGCGTTCGCCGGAGAAGTTCGGCATCGTCGTGCCGGAAATTCCGCATCCACGCAACCGCGTGTTCGCGATGAACGAAATCCCCTACGTCGAACCCGGTGCGCCGGACTGGGACCGCATCGGCCGCGTCCTGAAGCTCGCCCTGTACAACTACATGCTCGGCCTCGGCCTCGACCTGCCGGTCGACGCCTGGTTCCGCAGCCCTTCCGCCTAGCGGCGGCAGGGCGCAGACAATTCTGACGGTGCACTGAACATATACAGCAGTGCATTTGTATCAAGGAGGTATTTCACATGTACTCCTTAAAGCACTCCAAAGGGGCGTCGAAATCAGGAGACATGTAGAACCCATCTTCGAATCCACCAAGCGGGCGCCTGACCGCCCTGCGCCTCGATGTCGAAGACACAGCGTTTCGTGGCTCGCCATTCTCCGTGACAGAGTTCCTCTGCCTAAATATTAGAAAGTCCATAAACGCCAACAACTCCCCACGGTACCGTGGGGAAATCTCGGCTATCTTGTCTTCGACAGTTGCGTAAGGCATGGCATGCTTCCTTTTCCTTGACGCCACATATTATACCATATTTCCTACCATATTTCCGAGCAGCCGTGTTGGACGAACTGAACGCACCCGGCGGACCTTGCGGCGCGGCGGGCGGGGGACGGCTGGGACGCGGTTGGGGCGTGAGAGGGTTTGTTCTGACAGGATTTCGTTGGCCGTGTAAACGGTAGGCGCGGGCGTTATGGACGATCACCTATGGCCTTGCGCACGACACGCACGAAC
>JAFPNP010000207.1 GCA_017411125.1 Kiritimatiellia bacterium | reverse complement strand
GCGCCAAACTACAGCAGGGGCGGTGTGATGTCCTCCCGTACCGGCATCGCGGCGTTGGTGGTCGATCCGCTCGCGCAGGGCGAACGCGTCCAGGAGCGAGGGAAGGGCACTGCGGCCAACTGGGACGAACACAACCGCATCGGTTCGCTGGCGGTCCTTCTCGGCGGCGGGTTTCCGCGCTTCCGCGTTTGGGATGCGATGCGGGCGCTCGACTATCTCGAGACGCGTCCGGAAATCGACGCCAAGGCTTTCGGCTGCATGGGGAATTCGGGCGGCGGAAACGTCACGGCCTTTCTGCAGGCGGTCGATCCCAGGCTTGCGGCGACGGCGCCTGCCGGATACATCTGCTCTTTTTCCCGGGCAGCCGAAAAGTCGACGATCGGTCCGGGGGACGCGTGCCAGAACATCTTCGGACAGCTGTCGTTCGGTCTGAACCACGCATCGTTATGTCTCATGTCCGCGCCGCTCCCGGTGCGCGTGCAGGCCTATCGCGGCGATCTCGTATTTCCCTTCGAGGGCACCCGGCACACCGTCGAACTTGTCGAAGACGTGATGGAGCGGCTAGGCTGGGGAGAACGCTTCGGCATGACGGACATGGAGGGCGGCCATCTTTGGTACGAGGGAAGCCGCGCGTCTTCCATCGACTGGATGAAGCGCTGGCTTTGCGGTGACGCCGCCGCCCTGCGGCGGACGACGGCGGAGTACCGTGCGCTCGGCAACGGCTGCAGCAGCAAGACTGCGGATTGCGGGCCGGGCGAACCCGAAGGCTTCTCGTGCGGGGGCGGAGGCGTATTGTCGTTGCCTGGCGAGCGCACGGTGTACGATGTCATGCGCGACGAACTGAAGGTGGCGGTTGCCGCGCGGAGGGGCGTTGTCCAACCTGCTGACGTGCGGCGCATCGCCGGCATCGCCGAACCGGGCGCCATGCCGCTCAGGCGCATTGAGATTTCGGACGAGACGCACGGCGATTTGCGAATCGTCCGCGAGGCGTACGTGCGTCCGGACGGGTTGAAACTTCCAGCCGCCGTGTTCATCCCGGACAAACCGTCGGGCGCGCCGGTCATTGCCTTGGATGCCACCTCTCGCAGAAACAGCGCGACAGCCGTGGCGAAGTACGTGGCGTCCGGCCGGCCCGTGATGTCCATCGACCTGACGGGGACAGGGGAAATAGGATTGTACGGAAGAAAAAAAGGAGGGGGTTATTACGGACGCAAAGGACGGGACGAGGAGCTTTCCGTGCTGCTTTATGCGCTCGGCCAGTCGCTTGTGGGACGCCAGGCCGCCGAACTTCAGGAAGTGGCGCTGGAACTGAAACGGCGGTTCGGGGCGTCGCCGGATGTTTTTGCGCATGGACGCATGGCCGTCGCCGCCGCTCACGCTTTCGCCGTAAACAGGGGGCTTTTTGGGAGTGTTGAATTTGTCGCCCCGCCGCCGTCATGGTCGGAATCGGTCAGGAAAGCCCTCGACACGCCGATGTCAATCTGCGTCAACGGTGCGCTTCTGTCGTATGACTGGACGGAACTCGTTTCAAAGGAACAAGGACAATAAAATGACCAGGAACATCAATATGGCTTGGAGAGGCGGATTTGCCGCAGCGACGGCGTGCTTTTTGACGACAGGCGCGGAGTTCGCGCCGGACGGCGTGCCGTTCGCCGTGGCTGCGAAGCCATGGCCCGCCGACGGACTGGGGAACCACCGCGCCGTCGTGCGCGTGGCGGAGACGTGCGGCGTCGCGCGGGCCGTATTGAAGTGGCGGCGCGTCGATCCGCAGCCGGAAATCAAGCGCGTCGTCGTGAGACACGCCGCAACGGGCGCGAGCGCCGCGCACGTCGTCGCGCGCAACGTCACGGCGGAGTCCGGCGAGGTGCTCTTCGATCCGTCTGCGGGAGCGGGCGAGTACCTCGTCTACTACATGCCGTACCGCGAACGGAAGGGAAGCAGCGAGGGGCGGCATCAGCCGTTTTGGAACGATTACTTCCCGCCGGACTACGCCGAAGGCGAGAAATGGCTTTCTTCGCATTCAGGCGCGGCGGGAACCGACGTCGCGGTTCTGCGCTTCGAGAGCCGCGACGCATTCGAGGCGTGGACGCCGACGGGCCTTCGCGCCACGGCGGCGGAAACTGACGCCCTGCGCCGTGCGCATCCCGAAAACCCCGTGGTGTTCACCGAAGACCGAATGAATCCGATCCATCCCGCCTCATGGCTTCCCGCTAAGTGGGCGAAGGGTGCGGAGGTCCGCGATTCGTTTGCCGGTACGGCGCTCAAGGATGAATACTACGTGTGGCAGATTGCGCTTTGGACGCCCGGCGGCGCGCTGGAGGGCGTGAAGGCGCAGTTTTCGGATCTTGTGCAGGATGGCTCCGGCGTGATTCCGGCGTCGGCGATTACCTGCTTCAACACAGAGGGCGTGAACTGGGACGGAAAGCCGATGGACATCAAGCTCGACGTTTCCGCGAACCGCGTGCAGCCGCTTTGGTGCGGCGTGATGGTCCCGTCGGACGCCGCGCCGGGCGTGTACCGCGGTACGGCGACGATCACGGCGAAGGGAATGGCGCCGCGCGAGGTCGCGCTTGCGATTACGGTGTCGGACCAGATGGCACGCGACCACGGCGACGGCGAGCCGTGGCGGCATTCGCGCCTCCGGTGGCTCAATTCGCGCATCGGCGAAGGCGACGCGCCCACGCAGCCGTACAAGGCGATGACGTACAATCGCGAGGCGCGCGCGGTGGGCGCGTCGGAAAAGACATTGATGCTGGCGGAAAGCGGACTTCCGGCCTCGATCAAGGTCAACGGACGCGATGTGCTGAAGAGGCCGATGCGGTTTGTGGTCGTGACGGAGAAGGGCGAGCTTGAAGTTGGCGCAGGGGAGTGTGCGGCGGAACGCGAGACGGAGGAGTGGGTGGCACAGGGACATGTGGCGTGGCGGGTGAAACAGCGGGCGCGCAACGACAAGTTGAGATTTGACGTGAGGGGGCGGATGGAGTTCGACGGGCATGTGCGGTACGTCGTGGAAGCGGCGGCGGATGGGGACGTCAAGGTGAAGGACGTGCGGCTCGTGACGGATTATACGCCGTACGCCTCGGAGTACCTGATGGGCGCGGCCTATATGGGGCGTGACGGCGGGAAGAGGCCGCAGGCGTATGCGTGGGATTGGCAGAAGGGCTGTTACGACAGCTACTGGACGGGCGGCGCGGAGGCGGGGCTGCACGTAGAGTTCCGCGGTGGCGCGTACCACGGTCCGCTGATTGCGGACAGGTCGTACAGCTACAAGCCTCCGCAGGCGTGGGCGAACGGAGGGAAGGGGCGAATCGAGTTCGGCGGCACGGACGGCATGACGGTTGTCGCGCGCACGGGCGAGACCGCGCTTTCCGCCACGCCGCGCAGATGGGAGTTTGACCTGAACATCACGCCGGTGAAGCCGCTTGATTTGAAGAGGCAGTTCACGCAGCGGTACTTCCACGCCGACCCCGCCCGGTTCGACGAGGTGGCCGAGGCAACCGGCGCCAACATCGTGAACATCCACCATGCGCAGCTGCTGAACCCCGTGATCAACTATCCGTTCGTCGTTCAGAAGGAACTGAAGGAGTACATTGCCGCACAGCACGCGAAAGGGCGCAAGGTGAAGCTCTACTACACGATCCGCGAGCTCACGAACCACACGGTCGAGCTTCAGGCGCTGAGGAGCCTCGGCGGCGAGGTGATCGCCCCCGGAAACGCGCATGGCGCGCCGTGGCTGTGGGAGCACATGGGCGAGGGGTATCGTCCGGCGTGGTACGTGCGGATGTGGAACGGCGGCTATGTCGACGCCGCGTTCGTGCTGAGTCCGCACTCGCGCTGGATCAACTACTACCTCGAGGGCCTTCGGTGGATGTTCGAGAACTACGGGATCGACGGCATCTACATGGACGACGTTGCGTTCGACCGCACGGTGATGAAGCGGATGCGCCGCATCATCGAGAAGTACCGCCCCGGCGCGCTCGTCGACCTCCATTCCAACACCGGCTACTCCAAGGGGCCGATGAACCAGTACACCGAGTTCTTCCCGTATGTTGACCGCCTCTGGTTCGGCGAGTCGTTCAAGTACGACCAGATGTCCCCCGACACGTGGTTCGTCACGTTCTCGGGAATCCCGTTCGGACAGATGAGCGAGATGCTGCAGGGCGGGGGCAACCGGTGGCTCGGAGCGGTCTACGGCACGACGCGCCGCTGCTACATGGACTTCTCGGCGGGCAATCCCGCCGCGATCTGGAAGGCGTGGGCGGACTTCGGGATCGAGAACGCGCGGATGTCCGGTTACTGGGACGAATACGCGTTCGCGAAGACCGACTCTCCGGATGTGAAGGCGACGGCGTTCATCCGCGGCGACAAGGCGCTCGTCATCCTCGGAAACTTCGCGGCGGAGCCGCGCACCGTGAAGCTCACGGTTGACGGCAGGTGGGTCGGCAGACGGCGCTTGCAGTTCGTGGCGCGTCCGGTACCTGGATTCCAGGAAGGGCGCACCTTTGCCGTAGGCGAACCGATACCGGTTCCCGCCAAACGCGGCTGGTTGCTGTGGGTCGATTTTACCGTTGGCTCGTGAAGGGCGAGTTGCCGCTCCTTAGGGCCGAGTAGCACAAATAGGGGGTATTTATGCACACAAATACCCCCTATTTATGCGCATAAATACCCCCTATTTGTGTACACAAGTACCCCCTATTTGTGCTGCTCGGCCCTAAGGGGCATTGCGCTGCCTCCCTGCGGCGGGCAGGAAATCCAGCAGCGGCCCCGGAATTTTGCGGCGGGCGTCGCCGCATGTTGAAATATGGCAGGGAATATCGTATAATATCCAATCGCCGGGCGGAACGTCCCCCGGGCGGAAAGAAGGAGTGAACCATGAAGAAATATGTATGCAAGATCTGCGGTCACGTGTACGACCCTGCGGAGAACAACGGCGTGGCGTTCGAAGACCTGCCGGACGACTGGGCCTGCCCGGTCTGCGGCGTCGGCAAGGACCAGTTCGAAGAGGCCTGATCCGATGGCACAGGAAATGAACGAATACCGCGAGAACCGGCTGGCGTCGATGAAGTCTCTCGCGGAAATGGGTTTTGCACCCTACGGCCGGGCTTTCCCGCATGAAGACCTCAAGGCCGTCCGTGCCGGTTTCGAGGAGGGCAGGGCCGTAACCGTGGCCGGCCGTCTCCTCATGATCCGCCGCATGGGCAAGATGAACTTCTGCACGCTCAACGACGGCACGGACCGTTTCCAGCTCATCTTCAAGCGCGATGAACTCGACGAGCGGATGTTCGCCGGCTTCAAGCTGCTGAATCTGGGCGACATCATCGGCGTCAAGGGCGTCCTGTTCACCACGCAGAAGGGCGAGAAGTCCGTAGTCGTGAAGGAATGGGAGCTTCTCGCGAAGGCGCTCGAACAGCCGCCGGAAAAGTTCCACGGCCTCACGGACCAGGAGGAGCGCTACCGTCGCCGCTACGTGGACCTGATGACGAACGACGAAAGCCGCGAACGCTTCTTCACGCGCTCGAAGATAATAATGGAAATACGAAAGTATCTTTGGGAGCGCGGTTTCGTCGAGGTGGAGACGCCAATCCTGCAGGATCAGGCCGGCGGCGCCGCCGCGAAACCGTTCTTCTCGCACTTCAACGCGCTCGACAAGGACTGCGTGATGCGCATCGCCCCGGAGCTGTACCTGAAGCGGCTTCTCGTCGGCGGCATGAACAAGGTGTTCGAGCTGGGCAAGGATTTCCGCAACGAAGGCATCGACCGCACGCACAACCCGGAGTTCACCGTCTGCGAGATATACGAGGCCTACGGAGACCGCACGTCCATGGAGAACATCATGGAAGGGCTGCTCCCGCATCTCTGCGACAAGGTGATCGGCACGCGCAAGGTGCAGTACGGCGACAAGGGCGACGTGATAGACTTCACGCCGCCTTACCGGCGTGTGGCCTACAAGGACCTCGTGAAGGATCTGATGGGCGAGGACTGGTTCGGCCTCGATTTCTCCGCGCAGATGGAAAAGGCCAAAGCGAAGGCCGCTGAGACCGACACCAACCTCGAACTTGACGGCGTGACCACCGAACTCATGCTCACGCACGAGGTCTACGACAAGCTCATAGAGCGCAGCCTCATGCAGCCGACGTTCGTCACGCGCATACCGCACGAGTTCGTTCCGCTCGCCAAGGCGTGCAAGGACGATCCGTCGCTGGTGGACGTGTTCGAGTTCGTCGTCGCCGGGCGAGAGCTGTGCCCGGGCTACACCGAGCAGAACGACCCTCTCGAACAGCGCAAGGCGCTTGAGAACCAGGCTGGAGAGGACACGGAAAAGATAGACGAGGATTTCATATCCGCGCTCGAATGCGGCATGCCGCCCACCGGCGGGCTTGGTTTCGGCGTGGATCGCCTCGTCATGTTCCTCACGGGCACGGACTCCATCCGCGACGTAGTCCTCTTCCCGCAGCTGAAGCGAACATGAAGAAAAGCGCTCCGCCTCCGGCGAAGGACATCGGCTTCGCCAAACTCGACTTCGACCGGCTCTCGCGCACCGGGTTCGGCGAAACCGTCTTCGGCCAGGGCAAGACCCCGGAGCAGATGGTCGCCATATTCCGCGCGTTCCGCGAAAGGCGCATGCCGGTGCTCGCCACGCGCTGCACGCCCGAACAGGCGGACGCGCTTGCGGCGGCGGGCGTGCCGGCGAAACACGACCCGGTCGCGCGCTCCATAGAATCCGGGTGGGGGCGCAACCGCAGGCTGAAAGGCCGCGTGGCCGTGCTGACGGGCGGCACGGCGGACATCCCCGTGGCCGAAGAGGCCGTGCGCACGGTGGAGTTCTTCGGCGGCATGGTCGACCGCTTCTTCGACGTGGGCGTCGCCGGACTGCACAGGCTGCTTTCCAAGACAGAGGAAATACGGAAGGCGGACGCAGTGATCGCCGTGGCGGGCATGGAAGGCGCTCTTCCCGGCGTCGTGGCGGGGCTTGTGTCCGCACCCGTCGTCGCGGTGCCGTCGTCCGTCGGGTACGGCTTCGGCGCCGGCGGTTTCGCCGCCGCGCTCGCAATGCTCAATTCGTGCGCCGAGGGCGTTTCCGTCGTCAACATCGACAACGGTTTCGGCGCGGCGGTCGTGGCATGCCGCATTCTCGCGTCGGCAGGGCGGCGCAACTGACGGGGGCTTGAGATGAAAGTGCTCTTGCTGGCCGGCGAGGAATCCGGGCTGCTGTACGCCGATCGGCTGAAACAGGCGCTTGCGGGGTGCGAATTCCGCACGTACCAAGACCTGTACAAAACATCCGACCTTGCCGTGATGGGCTTTTGGCCCGTGATCAAGCGCATATTCTTCTTCCTCGGAGTGCAGCGCACGATGCGCCGCACGATCCGCGAATGGCGTCCAGACGCGGTGGTGACGATAGACTATCCCGGATTGAACCTGAAGCTTGCGGCATACGCGAAGTCGCGCGGCATACCGGCCATACACATCGTGTGCCCGCAAGTATGGGCCTGGCATCAGAACCGCATCCCGAAAGTCGCCGCCGCCGTGAACAGGCTCCTGTGCTTCTTCCCGTTCGAGCCGGCGCTTTTCAAGGACTACGAGGGAAAAGACTTCCACGCCGCGTTCATCGGCCATCCGATGGTGGACGTGTTCAAAGAGGAGCAGGCGTGTCCAAACACGCAATCGCGGCCTATCGTCGCAATGCTTCCGGGGTCTCGCATAGGCGAGATACAGCGCATCCTGCCGAGGCTTCTCGGCGCTTTGCACTTGATTCCGCACGGCGTCGAGGTCGTCGTCCCGGCGGCCAACGACGGCGCGTTCGCCGAGATAACGCGGCAGCTAAAGGCGTTTCCGCCGCCGGATTCGTGCAAGGTGGACGTGGTGCGCGGAGGCGCCCGCGCGGTTTTGCGCCGCGCGGACTGCGCCGCCGTGGCGTCGGGCACGGCCACGCTGGAGGCTGCGCTCGCGCGATGCCCAACGGTGCTCGTGTACGCCGTTTCGCCGCTGCTGGCCTGGTTCGCGCGGCGCGTCATCACCGGCGTGCGGCATATCGGCCTTGCGAACGTGATCGCAGAGAAGAGCGGCGTCGAGCCGCCGATGCCGGAACTGCTGCAGGAGGCGTTCACGCCCGGAGCGGTCGCCGCGCAACTCTCGTCATGGCTTGACGACGCGGACGCGCGGCGCAGGGCGGCGGACGCGCTGGACGCCGTCATGGCGCGTCTTCATTCCGACGGCGACGCGCTGGCGGTCGCGGCCAGGGAGATAACGGCAGCATGTTCCGGAGCGCGTCCAGACGCTACTGCTCCGACACGGTAATGCTGCTTGAATCGGGGGCGAGAAACGCCTGCAGCGCCTCGCGGTCTTCCAGCGAGAAGGTCAGGCCAAGTTCCTTGAGCCGTCCGCGCACGCTCGCGCCGGGTTCCCTCGTGACGGGGTGGACGCCGATCGCCGCGTCCGCGCCGCCCTTGAAGTAATACCTCTTGAAGAACTTGCCCTTCAACGAGAGGTCTGCGATGCCAAGCCCCTTGTGGACGACCAGCACGGCGCGGGGGTGTTCGAGCACGCGCACCGCGTCGCCGGGACGGATTCTGGCCCAGTCTACGCCCGGATTGAGCATTTCGAGGGCAGCCCCTGTCGTGCCGTGGTCGCGGGCTATGCGTTCGCGCGAATCGCCGCGTTTGACGGTGACGGTGGCCGTCCATTCCGTGGTGCGGTCGGAATGGAGACGTTTGACGTTGAGAGAACCGAGGCGTTCGCGCAGCTGCGGATGCAGATCCGCCACGGCGGGACGGCTGCACAGGCGTTCGATGGTGTCGATTGCGATGGCGATATGGCCCTGTCGTTCGGCTGCGGCCAGTTTTTCCAGAAGCACGCGCTCTGCGGCGGGACGCTGGCGAATCCTGTCCAGCATTTTCTCGGCGTTGTGCGTTGCCACGGCATCTGGCTTCGGCGTATCAGCGTCCGACCGGCCTGAAGCGGAAGGGCGCGCGTCCTCGCGCACCGTGTTTTCGGGAGCCGGGGACGACGGCCGCCCCCCCGGCGGCGTGGCGGGGATTACGCTCGGCGGCGACGGCGGGGCGCTCTCTTCGACCGGCCCGTCGGTGCGTCCCGTGAAGAAATGGATCGCAACGGACACGACCGCCGAAAGGATTGCAAGCGGCACGACAATGCGCCGCAGGCCGTGAGTTTCCTCGTCGGCAGGGCGGCGGTTGTGCTCGACGCCGTATTTTCCCCTGGCGAACGACATTGTCCGTCAGCGCTGCTGGTTCTGCTGTTCGACGGCGGTGTCGTCTGAAGCAAGGCCCTGCACGGCGTTTCGCGCGACTTCCACGACGACGCCGCTGTCTATCTCGATCCTGAACGTGTGCTCCTTGGCCTCGGCTATCTTGCCGATAAGCCCTCCTGCGAAGAGGACGCGCGTTCCGGCACGCAGTTCCTGTATCATCTTCCGGCGTTCCTTTTCCTTGCGCTGCTGCGGCTTGATCATGAGGAAGTAGAAGAGCGCGAAGATTATGAGCATCGGAACGAACATTCCGAGGCCGCCCTGCTGCGGCTGCTGCGGGGGTTGCGGCTTCTGGTCGCCGGCTGGCTGCACGGTGCCGGTCTCCGTGGCTGCGGGTGCGGCAGGCGCCGCGGCCTGCGCGAAGAGGAACTGTTTCATTCTGTGGTCTCCTTTTGCTGTTGTTCTTGTTGCTGGAATTGTCTGCGGAAATCTGAAAACGTGCCGTCCACGATTGACGCGCGCATCTCGCGCATGAACTCCGTGAGGCGGTGGACGTTGTGAATGGTGAGAAGCCTGACTCCGAGGATCTCGCCGGCGTGCAGCAGATGGCGCACGTAGCTGCGCGTGAAATTCCGGCAGCAGTAGCACGTGCATCCTTCCTCCACGGGAGAGAGGTCTCTTTCCCACTTCGCCGCCTTTATCGCGACGTTTCCGCCCCGCGTTATCGCGGTGCCGTGCCGGGCGACGCGCGTGGGGATGACGCAGTCGAACATGTCCACGCCGCGCGCCACGCACTCCGCCATCTGCCTCATCACGCCAAGCCCCATGACGTAGCGCGGCTTGGATTCCGGGAGGAACGGCACGCTCGCGTCGACGGCCTTGTACATCACGTCTTCCGGCTCGCCCACCGAAACGCCGCCTATCGCGTAGCCCGGAAAGTCCATCGCGGCGAGCTCTTCCGCGCAATGGCGGCGTATGGCGTCGTGCGCGCCGCCCTGCACGATGCCGAACACGAGCTGGCCGGGAGCGTGCGGCGCGTCGAGAGACATGCTCGCCCATGCGAGCGTTGTCTCCACGCTTTTCGCGGCGCGCGCCGCGTCGCACGGCCACGGAAGGCATTCGTCGAACACCATCGCTATGTCGCTGCCGAGAATCCTCTGCGCCTCCATCGATTCGCGCGGGCCGAGGAACACGCGCCGCCCGTCGATGTGGCTGTTGAACCAGCATCCTTCCGGAGTGAGCTTGCGCATCTTCGCGAGCGAAAACACCTGGAAGCCGCCGGAGTCGGTGAGGATCGGACGCTCCCAGCCCATGAAACGGTGAAGTCCGCCGGCGTTGGCGACCACGTCCATGCCGGGCCGCAGCACGAGGTGGTACGTGTTGCCGAGGATTATCGACGCGCCGTTCTCCAGCAGGTCGCGAGGTTCGAGCGCCTTCACGGTTGCCTGCGTTCCAACGGGCATGAAAACGGGCGTCTCCACCGCGCCGTGCGCGGTGTGCAGCAAGCCCGCGCGCGCCCGCGAACGGGCGTCGCAGGCGAGAACCTCGAAAGTCCCGTATGGATGGTCTGCGGACACGGAAAGAAAAGTAAACCATAAATTCGCCGACGAATCAAGAACTACGTGCGAAATTATGGGAAGAGGGAAGTGCAATTGCGCGGCTGGCGAGATATTTTCTCCACAAACGGCAGGAACATGGTATAATGTCCGCCGTGAAAAAAGTCGTGAAACACAAAGGAGAAGTCTTACATGATATTCCCGGCTGCTATCGGACCGAGAACAGTCTTGGCGTCGTGCGTTGTTGCGGTCGCAATGGCGTTTTCGTGCCGGGCCGAACCGCTCAAGTTCCTCACGTTGAACGTCTGGGGCGACTATTTCGGCAATCCCGTCGAAGAGCGCGAGGCCGGAATGGAGGCCGCGATACTGAAAGACCGCCCGCATGTCGTGTCGCTGCAGGAGGTGACGCCCGGTTGGTATGCAAGCCGCCTGTTCCCGAATTTGCGGAACTCCGGCTACGAGCTGGTGCGCGGCGACGAGGCCGCGGCCTTGCGCCGCGCCGCGTTCGCCGGCGAACGTACGCCGAAGCACGTCAACCACGAACCGCTTCTCTACCGGAAGGACAGGTTCAATCTGCTGGATTCGGGCGTAGATTTCTTCCACGTGTCGCTTCAGGTGGAAAAAAGCGTCACATGGGCCGTGCTGGAGGACAAGACGGACGGGCGTCGCTTCGTCGCCTTTGCGACGCACTTCTGGTGGAAGAGCAACGGAATCGAGAGCCATACGATCCGCGAGCTGAACGCCCGCCACGTCCTTTGGCTGCTGGCCGACATCCGGCGCAAATGGGGCGCGGGCCTTCCGGCGATTCTCGGCGGCGACCTCAATTCCGTCGAGACGTCGATAGCCCACGAAATGTTGCGGCAGGGCGGATTCCGGAACGCCGCGTCTTCCGCCGCAATTCGTTCCGCGCACTGTTCCCATCACGGCAACCCGGTGCGCGGCGCGGACGGGAAATACCGAGGTTCTTTGCGTCCGCCCGCTCTCGACACGCCCGACCGATCGATAGACCATGTCTATTATACGAAAGGCATTCGCGCCTTGCGGCATGAAATCGGAACGTGGCAGGAGGTTCTCGACGTGACGGACCATTCGCCGGTGCTCGTGGAGTTCGTTCTTGAGTCCAAGAGAGAAAAGGAATAACGATGAAAAAGATTGTGTGCGCGTTTGCGTTCGCGTTGTCCGCTTCGGCGGCGTTTGCCGAATTGCCGATTCTCGGATGGTATGGCATTCCCCACGACAAGGCGACGGTCGGACTGTACAGGCAGGCGAGGGATGCCGGGTTCACGCACCTCATGCAGAATGCGCCTGACCGGGATACGGCCTTGAAACTCCTTGACCGCGCACGCGACGCGGGCATACGGCTGTTGCTCGTCTCGCCCTGTCTTTCCGGCGAGAAGCTGGAGGAGAACGTGCGGGCGTTCAAAGACCATCCCGGACTCGGCCTCTATTACCTGCGTGACGAGCCGAGCGTGGCGCAGATGCCTCCGATCGGCGCGACGGCGAAGCGCATCATGGCGATCGATTCCGTCCATCCGTGCTACGTCAACTGGTTTGGCGGCATCGAGGCGTTCGAGAATCCTTCCCGTTGGTACGGAGCCCCCGATCTCCGCACGTACATCGAGGCGTCGCTCAGGGAGATTCCCGTGCAGCTCATGAGTTTCGACACGTACCCCGTGAGGATTCCAGATCCGAAACATGTCATCAAGAGCCCGTTCCGCACGATGAAAGGCGCCGAAATCAAGCCGATATGGTTTGAGACGCTGGAGATCGTGCGCGAGTTTTCCCGTGCGCGGAAGATTCCTTTCTGGGCGTTTTCGCTCGCCACGGCCCATCCGCACAGCACTTACCTTTATCCCGCGGCCACGGTCGCCTCGATGAAACTGCAGCAGTATGCAAATCTTGCATACGGTGCGCAGGGTCTGCAGTACTTCACCTTCTGGGGAATCGCGAAAAACGGCGAGGCGCCGATGCAGGACGGTCTGGAGACCTATGTGATGGATCGTGTCCGCGCCGTGAACGCCGAGATACGTGCGCGTTCCTTCGTGTTCGAGGGGGCGGATGCGGCGGACGTGTGGCATGCCGGATCGCCTTTGCCGCCCGGTACGCGCCCGCTTCCAAAGGACGGCCTGCCGAGTGGCGCGAAGTCGCTGGAAGTCGACGGAGGCGTGATAGTGTCGTGTCTGGTCAACGGAGCGCACGAGTACTTGATGGTGGTAAACCGCGAACTGTTCCGCGAGGTCGTCCTCAAGGTCGGATTGTCGGACGGCGCGATGCGCGTGCGTACCGACGGCAAGATCACGCCCGCCGCGCAGCATCTCGGCGAATACGTGCTTCTCCCCGGAGAGGCTGAAATCTTCAGGATTCGTTAGCATGGAGGGTTTGACATGATTTCCGGTGCTGTTTGGAAATCTTCGAAGGCCGAACGCCGCCAGCAGGCGGCTACGTTCGCAGTCCTCACGTTCGCGTCGTTCCTGATTGCGGCCGGCTATCTCACGTTCGTCGCGTGGGGCGGACTTTACCCGGCGGGCGTGACCGGTCTTGCGATGCTCGTTCAGCGCATCGCACAGCACCTTGTCGACATCGCCGGAGGTACTTGGACTGTTCCGTTTTCGCCGATCAACCTCGCTCTGAACGTGGTGCCCGTCTGGATCGGTTTCCGCTACATCGGGCGGAAGTTCACTTTGTGGTCGCTCTATGTCATTTTCATGACAGGCTTTTTCATGGACGTCATTCCCGTCGACATCCTCACTTCGTTCATTTCAGAGAAAGAGCTTGCGCGTCTTTCCGCAGATCCGTTTCTGTGCAGCCTGTTCGGCGGTATCGTGTTCGGGTTCGCCATGTCGATATGCTTGAGGTGGGACGCGACGACCGGCGGCATGGATTTCATCGCCATCTACCTTTCGGAGCAGAAGGGACGCGAGACGTGGGATCTCATGCTCGCCATAAACGCGGCAATCCTTCTTGCCGGCGGGTTTACGTTCGGATGGACCGGTTCGCTGTATTCCATTATCTACCAGTTCGTGACCTTGCAGGTCGTGCATATGATGTACCGCACCTACCAGTACCAGACGTTGCTTATCGTCACTGTGGAGCCGAAGCGGGTGTGCGAGGCCATATACCGCATAAGCCGCCATGGCGCAACCGTCATGCGTGGAATCGGCGGATACTCCGGCAAACCTACGAGCGTCATTTATTCCGTAGTCGCGTCGGACGACGCGCCACATATTTACACGCTCTGCAAGAAAATCGACAAGGACGCGTTCATAAACACGATAAGCACGTCGCGGGTGATCGGACGCTTCTACCTTCGCCCGCGCACCTGACAGGCGGAGGCGTTTTCGCTACCACAGTTTCGGGCAGCCCCGGCGATACCAGAAGAACGCCACGCCGCCAACGGCGGCCAAGCTTCCAAATATCAGCGGGAGCATGAACCGCCGCCAAAACTTGGATATCGTCTTTCGTTTGCCGAAACGATCTTCCGCATCCGCGCGTTCGACGGACAAAATGGCTTCCGCCCCTTCGTCCAGCGCGAGTTGCTCGGCGGTCTGGTGTCTTTTTGCGCGATAGTATTTTTCGTGGACGCTGCCGTCCGGCATGCGGCAGGTGACGACGTAGGTGCGCCCGTTCGCTTCCGACGTCATTCGCTCGACACAATAGACCGACAAATCGTCAAGAGTGGAACATTGTTCTATCGATATATCGCTGATGGGAATGCCGAGAGCGCTTTCCAGCTTCGTCACAAAGGCGCGGATTGCGTCCGGATTTGTTTCGAAACAATCGACCAGTTTCGTGTTCTTGCTTATGCTTCCAGCAGGCAATTCAAGAATGCGCGCAACCAGCGAGACGATTTTCGTCCGCACGGCTGCAATCTTTCTGTCCTCGTTCATTTGCATCTGTTCCATACTTTTCACCCATTCAGATGTACGTATTATCTCATATTCCGGGGTGCTTGTCAAGTGGTGGTGACACGTCACCTTCGCCTCGGAAAATCCAGAGTCGATTGCTTAGGGTTTATGATTCTCCGCCTAAGGGTTCATAATCGCCCCCCTTAGGGTTCATAATCGCCCCCCTTAGGGTTCATAATTCCCCCTCCTAGGAATGTGACTTCTCGGCACGTTTTTTTGCCTTCTCTTCTCGGTCGGATTCCGATATCCCGCCGGGAAGCCATTTTTTCATATTGTTACTCTTGACTGACATGCGGGGGAGTCAACCATAATTCTTGATTTTTTCTGAGCGATTTCTTCTGACGTGTCTGCATTTGCGGTTTTTGCTATAATGTTCGCCGCCTTGATTCAGGTCTTGCTTGCGCGGCTTTCTTTACAGAGGGTTTGCCT
>JAFPNP010000206.1 GCA_017411125.1 Kiritimatiellia bacterium | reverse complement strand
GCCGTATCCGTGCGTCGTCACAAGCCATGCCAGCTACGAGCGGGAAGACGGTTCGCCCGACCGTGCCGCCGTGCGCAAGATTTTCGACGACGCGAACGCGAAGCAGCCGGGCAAGGTCCGCCTCGTGATCAACGGCCACCACCACTGCGACCACGTGCGCATCTTGGAGAACATCGTCTATCTCGACCTCAACTCCGCCAACTACGACTGGATGGTGAAGACGCACACGGCCTATCCCGAGGAGGACGTGAAGCGCTGGAAGCACGCGCGGCACGTGATCGCGTGGAACGATCCCGTGAGCGCCATCATCACCATCAACCGGAACGGGCATCTGAAGGTCGAGGGACAGCGCAGCCAATTCTACCGGGGCGTGACGCCGGCCATGGCGGGGCTGCCCTCGACGAACGGACGGCAGAATCGCCCCATTACGCCGAACATCCAGTCTTTCGAGATGACGGTGCCGTATCCGATGTCCTAACGGGCCCCGTCAGAGAAATCCATCACGCACAGGAGGAGAAGAACATGAACAGAATCATTTTCGGAATGGCACTCGTGGCCACGGCGTTCAACTTGGGCGCGGCGCAGCCGGCGCTGCCGATCCCGCCGAACTGGGAGCCGATCTTGACGCGCCCCGGCGCGCTCGCGAAGGGCAGCGGGCACGTGCAGGGCTTCTGCGTGACGTCCAACGCGATCTACGCGACGCTCCACGACGGGCTGTACAAGTTCGACTGGTACGGGCATCTGCTGATGCACGTTTCGGCCGACAAGCACCAGGGCGACATCTGCTACTGGAACGGCAAGCTCTACACGGCGGTGTGCATCCCGAAGGACGTGCCGAAGCGCGGGCGCATCGACGTGTGGGACGAGAACCTGAAGAAGATCGGCACGACCGAGTTCGTGCGCTCCGCCGACGGCATCGCGTGCATGGACGGCGTGCTGTACGTGGGCCTCGGCCCGGTGCGCGATCCGGACAAGCCGTTCCGCGGCAACTATTTCGGCAAGTTCGACGTCGAGACGCTCCAGCCGCTCTGCGAGCCGTTCCTAGTCGACCACGGCTTCGACGTGACCGCCGGCGTCCAGAACATCGCGACGGACGGCGAGAGGCTCTACATCAACTTCTACACGCCGGAAGAGGACTATCCCTGCTTCTTCGTGTTCGACAAGGACTTCAACGTGCTGCAGTCGCACGTCTTTGGATGGCGTCACGGCCTTGACCTCGTCGGCGGCGGCGAGCCGGGCGCGGTGAGGCTTATCTATGCCCTCACGATCAACTGCTGGTCGCAGGCGAGCAAGCAGAAGCTCGACCCGGCTCCGTCGCAAAATCTCTTCAGATACGTTGAGCTGAAGGATGGAAAGATTCACGACATCACGCGCTACATCTTCTTCCGCAACGAGAAGAAACGGTAAAGTCGGCGGTTGGTTTTAGCGGATGCCACATCGATAAGTGTGGGAAACCACCTTAGAGTTTCAGAAGGTGTTTACGGAAGGTAATGGCGACAGCCTCCGAGCGGTTGGCTGCGCCGAGCTTCGCGAATATCGCGTTTACATGTTCTTTGACGCTGTCTTCGCGGATGCCCAAGGACTTGGCGATGTCGGCGTTGGTAAGGCCGCGCGTGATGCAATGGAGGATCTCGGTCTGGCGCGACGTCAGGTCGGGCACGGGAGGGTCTTCGGCAAGCTGGCGCGCAATCTCCGGTGCTATGACACGTCCCCCGGCGGCAATGGTACGAATGGCGGCAACAAATTCTGAAAACTCCGTGCTTTTCATCAGCGCTCCCGTTGCACCCGCCGAAAGCGCATGCGCAATTCCGTCCGACGCGCCGTAGGACGTAAGGATCATGATCTTGGTGTCTGGAAACTGGCGGTGTATTTCAGCCGTTGCGTCGAAGCCGTCCATCTTGGGCATCATGAGATCCATGATGACGACATCAGGCCTCAGCTTGAGGGTCTTGCGCACGGCATCTTCGCCGTCCTCGGCCTCGCCAACGACATCGATGTCGCTTTGCGTGCCGAGCAAAGATGCCAGTCCCATGCGCACGATCGCATGGTCATCTGCCAGCAGGACTTTGATTGGTTTCATGGTGGAGAATGATGGTTTATTAGCGATGGGTTGTTTGGATTGAAATGGTCACTTTTGTGCCTTTGCCCGGAGCGCTCGCGATCTCGATCTTGCCGCCGAACCGCATGACCCGCTCCCTGATGCCTTGCAAGCCGAAGTGTCCTTGCATGATGCCGGGGTGGTCATCGGGATCGAATCCGCATCCATTGTCCTGTACGGAAAAAAGAAGTTGCTCCGCTTCGAGGCTTCCGGCGATCTTGACCGTATTCGCATGTCCGTGCCGGATGGCGTTCTGAACCAGTTCGCGGATCATCCGAAGGAGCGCATGGGCGGTGCCGTCGGAAAGCCGTTCGCGCGGAACGTTGAAGCGCACGACGAGTTCCGTACCATCTATGAACTGCGCAAGTGTCCTGCGTATCGCCGAATCCATCGTCTTCTCTTCCAGCGCGTCGTTGCGGAGGTCCCAGAGGCAGTTGCGAAGCTCTTCGCGGCAGGATTTCACCGTCTTCGAGGCAATCTTCAGGTGGCGGTGCGCCTTGGATGGATCGTCGTCGATCAGCACGTCGGTGGTTTCGATCTCCAGCGCGGCTCCGGTCAGGTTCTGTGAGAGCGCATCGTGCAGCTCGATCGCCAGGCGCGTACGCTCACCCACCTTCAGGTCTGCCGTCACGCGGGCGACCGTCTCTTCGGTCAGTTCGCGTCCGCGCCGCTCCGCGACCCGGTTGAGCTGCCGGTTCCATACAAACACGCCCGCGAGCGCGGCCAGAAGTGTGCCGATTACGGATAGCAGCCGTCCGGTTGTCAACCAGGGCGGGCGGGACAGGATGCGCACGTCGTCAGGTGTGCGTACGACGACGGCGAAGTCGTCCACGCGCGGAAAGGGTTCGTTCGGCCGCCAGTTCTCCATCTCGAAAAGGCAGATGCCCGCCACTTCGATCACGCATCCGATTTCCACACCTGCAAGGGCCTGCGGACACGCGCTCACATCGATTGGTATAATGTACCTGTCGCAGTCAAGCGACAGTCTGCCGTCGGAATATTCCGGGGAGGGAAGGCTCCGCACGACGCCCTTCAGCCTGACGGCCTTGCCGTGATACCGAATCTGGACGGCAGGTCTGCCGCCGCCGTCATTCAGCAGCCGCCGGGCGGTCACATCCACTGGTGGCGGTTCGGCCGCCACGGCGACGCTGTTCGTACGCCAGATGGCGCGGGAGAGGTTGAGGCGGTAGAGATCCGTTTCCGGCTTGCCCGCCGCCTCGATGCACATTCCGTATGACGGCGGCCTACGCTCGGCGAGATCGACCCTCGCTAAGTTCCCCTCGGCCGTTCTCAGGAGCAGCCGGTCTCCGTGCCATACGGCAATCACGCGCCCTGTCATCCGCCGTCGCGCCATGCTGTTGATGACGGCGGCGCTGTCGTGCTGTTTCGCGGTAAGCGCCGGAACGTCAAAGGGATCGGTTGGTGCTGGACGGATCACCGAGACGGCGTCACGGCCGGAGATCAGGATGAAACGCCCCGAATGAAACCTCGGCTCGGTGATCAACTCGGAGTAGAACCCCGTGATGGCGATTTCGGCACCGATCAGGTCGTTCATGTCGTCGTGGGCCGACTGGGAGGACGCAAAACAGGCATAGATGGATTCGCGGCCGCTCCGGAGGATCAGAAACCCCCACAGCGGATCGATGTCGTCGAGGAACGCATCCACGACGGTACCCTTGAAGCGCACAAGCTTGTTGTCGAAAAGACCTTTCGCCAAGTCAGCTGCATCGACCTCGACCGGCGGAGGAATGGACGCTTGGAAGAGCACATCGGCGGTCTTGGCGATGGCATAGCAGGAATGGCCCCGAAATCCGGATTTGGTCGATCCTCTGATGTGGACGTGATCGCCTTTCGACAGGCGGTTTCCAGGCGATGTCTCCGACATTTCGATCATGATGGCGCCAGTGGCGTCCTGCACGGCGCACCGATACATGTTCTTCGTGTACGGCTGAATGATGGTTGCCGTTATGTCAAACGGCATTCCGTTTCTGTCCTCGCGCAGGGCTTCCGTGAGTGCGGCGACAGACGAAATCGCGTTTTGGTTTCCGGTTTCGGCGAAAACCGAAAACAGGGACGCGAACAGAACGACACCTGCCGACAATAGGCGCTTCACGCGAGAGCACTTGAGGGTAATCTTCATTGTTTCGTGTCGCAAATTATAGCATAATGAACCGCATGCGTGTGGCGGAAGGGAGTACTCGCCCTCGTCGTCACCCCCCCCTAAAGTGGGGTATTGAAACGGGG
>JAFPNP010000027.1 GCA_017411125.1 Kiritimatiellia bacterium | reverse complement strand
GCGATGTGCCGGTGCGCGTCGCGCACGGATTTCTGGTGCGCGGCGTAGAACGGAGACTCGTGCTGGTTGATGAGGATTCCATCGGAACGCAGCGCCTTGAAGCAGGTGCCGTAGAACTCGCGGGTGAAGAAACCTTCTGCCGGACCATATGGATCGGAAGAATCCACTATTATAAGGTCGTACTCGGCTTTTTTGCCGCGCACGTAGCGAAGCCCTTCTTCGAACCACACTTTCACGCGCCTGTCCTTGAGCTTGGAGGAAGTGAACGGAAGGAACTTCTTGGCGAGCAGCACTACGTGCTTGTCCACCTCGACGAGGTCGATAGACTCTATCGACCGGTACTTTGTGAGTTCGCGCACGGTGCCGCCGTCGCCGCCGCCGATGACGAGCACGTTCTTCACGCGGGGGTGGACCGCCATCGGGACGTGCGTGATCATCTCGTGGTAGATGAATTCGTCCTTTTCGGTGATCATCAATCCGCCGTCGAGCACGAGAACGCGCCCGTAGGCCGGCGTATCGAGAATATCTATCTGCTGCACGGCGCTCTTTCTGGAGGCGATCTGCTCCACCACTTTCATGGAAAAGCGCACGTCGCGCGTGTGTTCGTCTGTGTACCAGAGTTCCATTTCGAGTTCCTTCTACTCCACCACCTGGAGATAGTCCAGATTCATGTCTTCGGTGCCGGTCATGAAACAGCCTTTCTCCTTGGCGAAGAGGATGTGCTCGAGAATGTCCGGCGTGATGCGCTCGCCGGGGGCTACGATCGGAATGCCGGGAGGATAGCTCATCACAAACTCGCCCGCCACGAGCCCGGTGGATTCCTTCATGGGCACGCGGCGCTTCGGCGCGTAGAAGGCGTCCTGCGGAGCCATCGCTATCACCGGGTCGATGTATTCGTGGTCGAACAGGCCGGCCGGGCTGCGCTCGTGCAGGCGCTTGATCTCCGCAAGCGCGGATATGAGCCGCTCGACGTCCATCATGCGATCGCCCGCCGAGAGGATGGCAAGCAGGTTGCCGATGTCACCGAACTCGATCTGGATGCCGTAGTCGTCGCGCAGGTGGTCGTAGACCTCGATTCCGGCGAGGCCGATGTCGCGCGTATAGACCGAAAGCTTGGTGGTGTCGAACGCGAACACGGCGTCGCCGTCGACGAGTTCGGGGCCGAACGCGAGGTATCCGCCGAGGGCGTTTATCTCGTCACGGGCGTAGTTTGCGAAGTCCATGGTCTTCTGGTAGTCGGCGCGCCCCTTGAAAAAGAGGTGGCGCCGGGCTATGTCGAGCGACGAAAGCAGAAGATAGTTCGCACTGGTGGACTGCGTCAGCGTGATGACCTGCCGCACGTAGTCGGGGTTCACCGGCTTGCGCGAGAGGAGAATCGAGCTTTGCGTGAGCGAACCGCCCGTCTTGTGTATGGAGCAGGCCGCCATGTCCGCGCCAGCCGCCATTGCCGATATCGGCAGGTCTTCGTGGAAGCTGAAGTGCGTGCCGTGCGCCTCGTCCGCGAGCACGAGCATTCCGGCGGAGTGCGCCAGCTTGACGATGGCCGCAAGGTCTGAGCATATTCCGTAGTACGTCGGATTGTTGACCAGTATCGCCTTGGCGTCGGGATGCTCCGCAATCGCCTTTTTGACATCGGCTATGCGCATTCCGAGCGGGATGCCGAGCTTCCTGTCTCGTCCTGGATTGATATACACGGGCACGGCGCCGTTTACGACGAGCGCGTTTATTGCGCTGCGATGGACGTTGCGCGGAAGGATGATCTTCTCGCCGCGGCCCGTCGCGGCCCATATCATAGTCTGTACGGCGGAGGTGGTGCCGTTCACCATGAAGAACGCGTTGTCCGCCCCGAACGCCTGCGCGGCGAGCGTCTGAGCGTCCTTTATCACGGACACCGGATGGCCGAGGTTGTCCAGCGGCTTCATGGAGTTCACATCCAACTCCATGCACAGCTTGCCGAAGTACTCGGAAAGTTCAAGATTCATGCGCCCGCCTTTGTGCGCGGGCACGTCAAAGTGCGCCAGACGGTTTATCCGCTGGGCGTTCAGAGCCTCGGCAAGAGGCGTGGCATTCTGTTCAAGGTCCAATTCATGCAACTCCCGAGCAGGTTTTTCCACAGGGGCGTAGCCTCCTCTCGCGCACCCGCGCGTGGAGCGTCGCCTATTATGGAACGAACAGACAAAATGTTATCAAAAGCACGGCAATGCGTCAAGCGTATATCCAGTGCGCACGGCGGGCGGCGGGGTGGGCTGCTGGATTTATGCAAAAAGCAATTCACCGAAGGGCAACGGCAAAAGCCTTAAGGGATATAATCACAAACACCCCACTTTATGCACACAAGTACCCCACTTTATGCACACAAGTACCCCCACTTTATGCACACAAACACCCCACTTTGTGCATATATCCCTATAGGGAAAACGCGGTATCCCTTTGACGCGACGGCATTCCCCCCATCTGGAAAGCGCGTCTTTGGCCTCTTTCGTTTGAAAAAGGACGGCGCCTGTTTCGCATAAATCCAACGGCTCGCCCCGGCGGCCGACGAAGACTCGAAATTCCACTTGCGGCATCGAGGGCGGTTGTGCTACCATATTCGCGTTTTCGGAAGATAAAGATATCGTTGTAATGATAGAAAGAGAAGTCAAGTGATGCTGTCGGAGATTCTGGAGTTCGCCATGCTTTTCGCATTCGGTTTTTCATGGCCGTTTGCAATAATGCGCACATATCGCGCCAAGCGCGTGGACGGTAAATCGCCGGCGTTCAGCATTATAGTGATAGTAGGCTACTGTTGCGGAATCGCCGCTCATCTAGTGGAAGGGACGAAACTGTGGCTCGTGCCCGTGTATCTCTTAGACATCCTGCTCGTCTCCACGGATCTTGCGCTTTATTTCCATTATCTGCCAAAGGGAAAGACGCGCGGGGAGACCTTGGCATGAGCGAGCCGCGCAAGGAAAGAGTCGTTTTCCTCGACTGGATGAGGGTCGTCGCCTGTTTCATGGTGATGGCCGTCCATTCGTGCGAGCCGTTCTACCTTGGCGGCGAAGCGCCCGACGTGACGTTCGTGGCAAGCCGGCGGGACATGTTCTGGATCGCCCTCACTGAATGTCTTTGCAGAATCTGCGTGCCGCTTTTCGCCATAGCATCGTCGTATCTGCTTTTCCCGGTCCGAGGCAGCGCGGGCGCCTTCTTCAAGCGCAGGCTTCTTCGCGTG
>JAFPNP010000205.1 GCA_017411125.1 Kiritimatiellia bacterium | reverse complement strand
TACATCGGCAGCGTGCAGATCTCGGACGGCGTGACCGGCCGCGAGCTGGAGAACATCATCAGCTACGGGTGCATCAAGCCCTACAACCCGCATCTCTACAACACGAACGGCGACGTGAACTTCAATCCGCCTTTTGTGGAGATCGGCGATAAGTCCAGCGGATTCGCCGTGCAGGAGATGCGCTTCTCCACGGAGGTGTGGAGCGAAGTCGAGGCGCGCGCCTACGCCGAGCGCTTCCCTGCCGCAGTACAGGGGCGGCCTGCCGGATTCGTCATCCTCGTGAGATAGCCGTATCTCCCATGCGGCGCGCGAGGACACGCGCCCTCGTCCGCAGCGACGGCGGAAGCGCCGTCGCTGCGGATTTTGTGGTATAATGTCTTGCGCCAAGGCCGGGCGCATCCGCCCGGCATCCAACCGGAAAGAAATCCAATGAACAAAGCAATGAAGAACCGAGTCGGGTCCTTTGGGAAAATGATGCTTGCCGCAACCGCCGCAGGGCTGGCGTTCGCGGCGGTGGCCAGCAACGCGCACTACCAGCGGGCGAGGAAAAGCCCGGAATGGTTTACGCGGGGCGTGATATACCAGATACAACCGCGCGCGTTCACGCCGGAGGGGACGCTGAAGGCCGCCGCGGCCAAATTGCCGTACCTCAAGGACCTCGGCGCGACGATCGCCTACCTCGTGCCGGTGTTCAAGATGGATGCCGACATGGACCGTTCGTTCTGGAGTCCGCGTCAGATCAAGAGCGGTTTCAACAACCCCAAGAACCAGTACCGCATCGCCGACTACTTCCATGTCGACGAGGAGTACGGCACCGACCAGGACCTCAAGGACTTCTGCGCCGCCGCCCACAAGCTCGGAATGCAGGTTATGTTCGATCTCGTGTACTTCCACGCGGGGCCGACCTCGCCCTTTCTTAAGGAACATCCCGAATTCACGTTCTGGAATCCGGACGGCACCATAAAGAAGGGGCCTTGGCGCTTCCCCATACTCAACTTCCAGGAACCGAAGCTGCGCGAATATCTGATGGACAACATCAAGTGCCTCATCCGGGATTTCGGCGCGGACGGTTTCCGCTGCGACGTGGGCAATGCTGTTCCGCTCGATTTCTGGCACGACGCGCATGACATGATGGACGCGCTCACGGGCGGGCATGCCGTGCTGCTCTGCGAGGGCTTCGACCCGATGAACCACTATCGCGGCTTCGACGCCGACTACGGATGGTTTCCGGGCCTTGACGCGAAGAAGATATCCGGCGCGTGGAAAACGCGCGAAGCGAAGAGTCCCAACGGCGCGCGCTTCGTGAACCACTACGAGAACCACGACATCGCGACAGATTGGCGTCCCCGTCCGGAGAAGGCGTGGGGCACGCGCGCCACCGACCAGGTGATCACTTGGATGTTCACGATCGACGGCGTGCCGATGCTCTTCACCGGCAACGAAATCGCCGACGCCGACGAGAAACACTCCATGTTCGGGAAGACGCCGATGGACTGGTCGCAGCTCGACCGCGAGCCGGGCAGGAGCCGCCACGCGCTCGTCAAGCGGCTTGCGGAAATCCGCCGCAGGCATTCCGTGTTCACCGACGTGAACGGCGAGGACGGCCTCACGTGGCTTGACGTGTCCGCGAAGAAATCAGCTACGGCGTTCGTGCGCCGCAACGGGCGCGAGGCGGTGATCGTGGTGCAGAACTGGACAGGCAAGCCCGTGGAGTGCACCGTGTCGTTCGCTGTGCCGAAGAAGAAATCAGGCCACTTCTACATAGTGGCGGACGATACCGACTTCAGCGTGAAGGGCGCCGTTTCGCCGGAAGCCATCTATTCCCGCGACGCGAAATTCAACGGAGGGCTTTCATTCTCCCTCGGTCCGTGGGGATGCTGGATTTCCAAGGTGGTTCAAACCGGCAAGTGACGCCGCGCCCTGTCAGGGACGCACGCCGTGCCAGCTCTCGAACCGCCGCTTCGCGAGCGCACGGTAGGACGCGCCCGCGCCGCCGTTCACGAACGGGTCTATCGAAATGCCGCCGCGGGCGGCGAACTTGCCGAAAACCTCCATGTACTTCGGCCGCAGCAGTTTCCAGAGGTCGTCGTATATGACGTTCACGACGTCCTCGTGGAAGTCGCCGTGGTTCCTGAAACCGAACAGGTACAGCTTGAGCGACTTCGACTCGACGAGCCGTTTCGCCGGGATGTACCTGATCGTCAGCGTGGCGAAGTCCGGCTGGCCGGTCTTGGGGCACAGCGTGGTGAACTCCGGGCAGGTGAACGTGACCCAGTAGTCGCGTTCCGGATGACGGTTCTCGAACGCGTCCAGCATCGACGGGTCGTAGTCGCCCGCCGCCTGGACGGTCCGTCCGAGAGCCTTCAGGTTGTCGAGATCGGTGCGCATCGTTTACTTCGCGGTATCCACGGAGAGTCCGAGGTCGATGTACTGGCCGCCTATCTTCTGCGTCACCTTGACGGCAAGCACGTTGTCGCCTTTCTTGACGGCGGCGGCGAACTTGTCGAGAGGAATCCTGAACGAAGTCCAGTTCGTGTTGTAGCCGGGCGCCGAAAGGACGAGCTTGCCGTTCAAGTACACTTCCGCGTCCTCGTCGTGGAACATCTCCACCTTGACGCTTAAGATCTTCGCCATGTCGGCATTGAACGCAAAGTGGCGGCGCAGCCAGATCGCCGAGGTGTTCCATTCGGTGGCGCACTTCGCGTGGCGGTGGTCGTTCTTCATGGTTGCGCTGCCGAAGCCGCCCGGCGCACGCGCCCAGCCGGCGTCGGAGAAGGACGGCTCGGCCCAGCCGTAGCCCGGCTCCGTCGTCGTCCACGCCCATGCCTTCGGGTTCGGGTCGAGACGAGGGAAGATCGCGACCGTGTCGTGCGGCACGGTTCCCCGCTCTGCCGCGGCGCGGACTTTGGCGTGGACGGCGGCAAGCGCAGCCGCGTCGAACTTCACGACCTTGCGGTCGTATGTGATCAGTCCGTTGATCTCGTTCTCCACGTCGGTGGTCTGCGTGTATACGCTGCCCGCAAGGCCGTTTTCCGCGAGGTCGGCGACGCGCTCCATGAGCGTGATGAACTTCTTCTGCACAAATGTCCAGTCGGTGTCGCCGCCGGTTCCTCCGTATCCCCAGGCCTTCTTCGGATTCCACAGGTGTCCGGCGACGCGGCAGCCGACGCCGCCGAACTCGCCGAGGAAGCTGGCGCGGCGGTCGTTCACCTCGAACATTCCCGGCGTGCGGGCGTAGTCGTGGCGGTCCACGAGGTCGGCGGCTTCTTCAACGCCGGCAGGTTTGTGCTTGCTGACGCCGCGCCTGTTGACAAGGCCGCCCTCGTAGTCGTTCCAGCCTGACGGGCCGTCGATTATGCGCGAAGGGTCGTAGCGCTGCGTCCAGACGAGAGTCGCGTGGGTGAGGAACTCGCCGGGCTGGCCCCAGCTTTCGTTGTAGGGAATCCAGCTGACTATGCTGGGCGAGTTGTAGAGATGGTCGATCATCTCTTTCAGTTCGCGGCGGTAGAAGCCGTAGCGCTGCTGCCTGTTGCCGCTGCCGGACGGCATGTCCTGCATCACGATGACGCCCATCTTGTCGCAGAGGTAGTAGTAGCGGCGCGGCTCCACCTTGATGTGCTTGCGCATCATGTCGTAGCCCATCTTCTTGAGCATGGCGATGTCGAACGCCATGGCCTCGTCGGAGGGAGGCGTGAGGAAGCCGTCGGGCCACCAGCCTTGGTCGAGCGTGCCCAGAAGGAAGCGAGGCTTGTTGTTGAAGAAGATGCGCAGCACGCCGTTGGCGTCCTTCTTCACCTCTGTCTTGCGCATTCCGAAGTAGCCGCTCACCGAGTCGGCGCCGCATTTGGCCGTGAAGTCGTAGAGCGCGGGCGCCTCCGGGCTCCACAGTTTGAATCCGGGCTGCATCTTGACGACGGCGACGCCGTCCTTCGTGGACACGGTGCGTCCCTCGACCGTCACGTCCACCTCGGGACGCGAAAAGCCGCCGCCGGCCACGTCGAACTCGAAGCGCACCGTCCCGGCGTCCACGTCCGGCGTAACGCGGTAGCCAGCGATGTGCGTCGCCGGCACTGTTTCAAGCCACACCGTCCCGCCGATTCCGCTGGAGCGCGTGTAGAAGCACCCGGAGGGCTTGGCCGCCTGCTTGCCGCTGGAGCCGATGAATTCCTGCGTCGGATCCCAGACCGACACCACGAGTTCGTTCATGCCGTTCTTCGCGAAGTCGGTGATGTCGTAGGAGAACGGCATCTGCCCGCCTTCGTGCGGCACGCCGACTTCGCGTCCGTTCACGTACACCATTGCGCGGAAGTCCGCCTGTTCGATATGGAGGAGCAGCCTTTCGCCGTTCTTCGTCGCGGCATCGAACGTGCGTTTGTACCACAGCGTCTCTTCCGGCGCGAGCAGACGCCCTACGCCCGAGAGCGGGCTTTCGACCACGAACGGCACCAGGATCTCGCCGTCCCACTTCTCCGGACACGCGGGCGCGTCCTTCGTAATGGCGTACTGCCATAGGCCGTTCAGGTTGGTCCAGTTCCGGCGGACCATCTGCGGACGCGGGTATTCGCGCCAGGCGTTCCCGGGCGTGACTTTTTCGCCCCAGGGCGTTTTCATTCCGGGCGCCGGCTGCCACGCGCCGGCGGTGGCGGCTGCCAGCGCGGCCGCCATGAATGCTGCTCGTTTCATAATCGGAATCCTTTCGTTTAGTTCGTCAAACGGCATTAGTATACCATATCGATGCGACTTGCGGCAATCCCGGAATGGCCGAGGCGCGCGCACGGCCTTCGCGTCAGGCCAGCGTCGCCCTGCTGCTGGTGGTCTTGGTGAGGCCGTCGGGCGTCGTGATCTCCATCGTGAACGTCACTTCCGTGCCGGCGGGGACGTCGGCAAACACCGTCGGCCACGCGATCTTTATGAGGTCGTCGCTCACGAACGTCGGAAGGATGGTCTCCTCCTGCGCGGATTCGCCCTCCTGATGAGCGCATCCGCCATTTCCTCGGTGTGCCTTACGACGCGGTCGCAGATCATCACGCGAAGCATCGGTTGATCCGTGCGGGGATCCACGCCCATGAAGGACTTGTACTTGATTACAGGTTTTGCCATGATTGGCCTCCTTTTGG
>JAFPNP010000204.1 GCA_017411125.1 Kiritimatiellia bacterium | reverse complement strand
GGCCGCCCGCATCGCCGGCATCGACGCCCACATCCGCAACGGCAGGCCGATCACCGCGCTTGTCATGGAGGCCACCACTGGCTTCGGGTGCGAGGACGACTTCCGCCTCTTCGTGCACTCGACCGTCGATACCGTCGCGCGAACGGTGCGCGTCCTTGCGAAGACCGGTCGCCTTCTTCCGCCGCCCGGCCAGCACGTGTACATCACGCACCGCAGCCCCATCGGATATTCACGAAACGTGGACGCGGACGACGCCCGTCTGCCCGCCCCGTTGAAATGCGCCCGCGACGGACTTGAAGTCACGCTGGGCTGACAACTTGAAAACCTTGCGCCAGACGCGCCCGAATATGGTATAATTCCGCCATGCAGATAACCGAGATACTTTCACGCAACGCGAGAGAGTGGCCGAACGACACCGCTCTCGTCGAAATCAATCCCCAGGAACTCGAGAACCGCCACACCACGTGGCGCGAGTACTCCCTCATCGAATCAAGCCCGGTGGAGAGTTTCCGCAGCGAAATCACGTGGGCGGAATTCGACGAGAAGGCAAACCGGTTCGCCAACTTCCTTCTGTCGAGAGGCTACAAAAAAGGCGACAAGGTCGCCATCCTCCTGATGAACAGCCTCGAATGGCTGCCCATCTACTTCGGCGTGCTGCGCGCCGGATGCCTCGCCGTGCCGCTCAACTTCCGATACACAGCCGACGAAATCAAATACTGCCTCGAACTTTCAGACGCGGACGCGCTCGTGTTCGGACCGGAATTCGTGGGGCGCGTCGAGCAGATCGCCGACCGCATCCCGCGCGTCAGGACGCGCCTGTACGTCGGCGACGACTGCCCCACGTTCGCCGAGCCCTATCGCAGCCTCGTCGCCTACTGTTCGAGCCGCGAGCCGGCCATTCCCCTTACGGACGACGACGACGCGGCGATATACTTTTCGAGCGGCACGACAGGCTTCCCCAAGGCGATCGTGCTGCAGCACCACTGCCTCATGCACTCGTGCATGGTGGAGCAGAAACACCACGGGCAGACGAAAGACGACGTGTTCCTCTGCATCCCGCCGCTCTACCACACCGGGGCGAAAATGCATTGGTTCGGCAGTTTCCTCGTGGGCGGACGCGCCGTGCTGCTCAAGGGCGTTAAGCCCGAATGGGTTCTCCGCGCCGTGAGCGAAGAGAAATGCACTATCGTCTGGCTGCTCGTTCCGTGGGCGCAGGACATCCTCGACGCCATCGACCGGGGCGACGTGAAGCTGGAGGACTACCGTCTCGACCAGTGGCGCCTCATGCACATCGGCGCACAGCCCGTCCCCCCCGCGCTCATCAAACGCTGGAGGCAGGTGTTCCCCAACCACGCCTACGACACCAACTACGGCCTCAGCGAGTCCACCGGACCCGGCGCGGTCCACCTTGGCGTGGAAAACGTAGACCATGTGGGGGCGATCGGAATTCCCGGATACGGCTGGCAGGCGAAAATAATCCGCCCCGACGGTAGCGAAGTCGCGCCCGGCGAAGTCGGCGAACTGGCCCTGAAGGGGCCCGGCGTCCTGCGCTGCTACTACAAAAATCCGGAGGCCACCAAGGAGATACTTTCCGACGATGGATGGCTTCGCACCGGCGACATGGCGGAACTGCGCGACGGCTTCATCTACCTCGTGGACCGCGCCAAGGACGTGATCATCACGGGCGGAGAGAACCTGTATCCAGTGCAGATCGAGGACTTCCTGCACGGGCACCCCGCCATCAAGGACGTTGCCGTAATCGGCCTTGCGGACAAGCGGCTCGGAGAAATCGCGGCGGCGGTCATCGAAGTGCGCGAGGGAATGTCGCTCACCGAAGAAGAGGTAGACCGCTTCTGCCTGGACTTGCCGCGCTACAAACGCCCGCGCAAGATCATCTTCGCCCCAGTGCCGCGCAACCCCACGGGGAAAATCGAAAAGCCGAAACTGCGCAAGATGTACGGCGCGGACACGCTCGTCGCCCGACAGAACGGACTGTGAAGCCGCGCCGCCGCGCCCGGTCAAAACGATTCGGCAGACCCGGAATCGTCCCCGCGCATGTCGGGCGGCTCGTAGCCGTCGGGATTTCGCAGATAGCGCTCCGCTTCGTCAACGCCAAGCCATTCGTTTCCGGTAATCTCCTCGTACGTCTCTTTTGCCGCCTTGGAACATGCGGGGCGATCGCCGTCGATTATGTCGAGAAGCGCCTGCACGACGGCGACGCGCCGCTCGTCCTGGCTTGCCGAATCCCCGGAATCGCCGTCAATGTATTCAAGCGCGGCGTTCGACACCTCTCCGGACACATCCGCAAGCATGTTCTCATTCGACAGCGTGGCAAGAACCGAAAGACCGATTTCCATGCGCTTGCCGGCATTCTCCACGTCGGCCAGCGCAATCACCCATTGCGCCTGCGCGGATTCTGCGACGTCATCGTCCTGATCGGCCATCAAGACCGTCAACTCCGGCAAAGCCTCCACTCCGAACCAGCCGAGCGCATCCACGAGATGCGAACGGACTTCCGCGTTGTCCGAAGCCATCGCCGCATCGACCGACTTGATCACTTCATCGTAATTCCCGTCGTCCAGCGCCTTTTGGATCGTTTCCGCAAGCGCCCGATCCCTGCCGCGTAGATTCGCGAACATTTCGGCTGACGGGCGGCGGCGGCGCATTCCCTTCGATTCAGTGGCCACGATCTGGCGCACCCTCTCGCGCGCATTGAGCGGTTTTTTCCCAGCACGGCGGGCGAGACGCCCCTTTCGCCCCGCTTCCACAGACTTGTCCGAAGGACGCTTGCGGCCGTCTTCGGCGGCAGGGCGCATGGCAAACCAAGCGATTACAGCAATGGCTGCCAGCGCCAGAAAGGCGATTGCGCACTTCTTGACCATACCGCCTTTCATTTGACTACTCGCTGCAACTGCCGCAAACGGCAATCTTGACCGCCCAAGTTCCCTCGCCGGACACCATGACCGTGCCGTAGCCGGAACCGCCCATGACAACGCCAGTGAAAGTGCCCCTTACCTTCTTTATGGAACCGTTGTTCCGAAGCGTCGAAAACTTCATCGTGCCCTTCAACGTTCCAGTACGCGTCGTGCATTTGGCCGAGAAGTAAGACTGCTGCGTACCCTGCCACTTCGTTCCCTTGATTTCCACAATGTCAGCAGCGGGAGACCATGCAAGAGGAAGTGCGCGGATAATAGCGTTGTCGTCAAAATCCTCGATTGTCAAATCCATCTCGTCCATCGGCGTTCCCATTCCCTGCGACATCGTAAACACCGGCGTGTAGTGCGCCACAAACGAAGCGTAGCGGCCGGCGGCCCTCCAAGGGCTGACTGCCGTCGTTGCGAGCAACCGTCCGTTTTTGAACCAAAGAAGGAAGCCAAAGCCGCCGCGCTTTCCGTAAAGGCTGGCATATACCGGAAGACAGGAAACCCCCTTGTCGCCCACGATCGCCTGCATCTTGACATTGACCCTCGTGCCGTCTCCGAGATAGCCGCTGACAACGCCAATGCCGGTATTGCGCAGCTGCACGGTCAGCGAACCGTAGCCGCGAGCATATGGACTCGGCGCAACGGCGTCGGAGGGTTTGAGCACCACGCTCCAAATGCCTGTCGGAAAGTAGGCGCGACGACTTGCGGCGGCGGCATCCTTTGCCTTGAACACGTTCCTTCCGCCTCCGCCTATCGTGTACCGGACGCCATTCACCGACACATCGCCGCTCATTCCGATCTCTCCGAAGGCAACATGCGCAACGACGCCCTTCGTTTCAAGCGCCACTGCCGTATTCAAGTCAAAGGCCGTCACAGGCTTCAACGTCGTGGTCTTGCCGTCTACCGTAACCTTGCCGGAAACCCTGACCGCGCCAGAAGTTCTCCGGCGCGAAATCTTGAATTTGGCAAGCCCAGCAACCGTGCCGGCGGCATCGGCCAGCCATCCATCGTATTCCTGGGCGACGTCCGTAGGCGGTACGCCCGCCATTGAATCATCGCAGATTTCGCATGTTCCAGCCAGAATCTGCTCGATGGACTGGAACACGAATTCGCGCGCCTCGGAAACGGTCACGGAATCCGTCTTGTACCACGGAAACGACAAGCGTCCGAGTTCGTTGCCGTCAGGGCCGACGACGATCAAAGTGAGATAGCCGACCTTGCCGTATGTGAACTCCCCTGTTTGCCGCCAATCCTTGATCGTAATCTGATCGGCGGTTTCCAGCGCCAGTTCGCCCTGGCGGCGATAAAGATCCATGATTGCATCCAACCCCTCCTCCTGCGTAAGCCCGATTTCCGCAAGATACGCCGGGTTCATGAGCCAGCACTTGAATCCCCATCCCTTGCCGAGATCGGGACGCCAGCTCTTCCACTCCTGGTCCGCCGGAACCGCATTGCGGTACGGGAAATCAAGCATCGCAAGATAAAAACCGTTCTGCTCGACGTAATCCTTCCACTCCCGCGAAGACAGAACGGTATCCTCGAACGTTTCGCAATAGGGGCACCACCAGGATGCGGTCACCATGAGGATCGTGCACTTTCCGGCCGCTTTCGCACGCGCAAGGGCATCGTCAACGTTAAGCGTCCAGACGCCCGGCGCAGTATCCGCCGCATGCCAAGTCGGTTTCAAGTAATCGGACGGCTGACGGACGTTGTATTCGAATCCCGACGCAGCCAACACGGCAAACACGCCGACAGCCAGGCTCAACGCCCGGATTTTTGCAATATTCATTTTCATTTATGCTCCTTGAATCGATAAGTAGAACGCCCCGGAAACAGCCGTCACTCCAACGTGGCTTCGAACGATCCCACCTTCTTGATGGTAACGACGAGATCCGATCCCAAATATCCGGAAACCTTCGCCGTGTAGGATTTCACCTTTTTCTCGCTCTTCTGCACGTAGACCTTGAACGACCCGCTCACCTTGCCGCTCTTCTTGTTGATGGACATCTTGAATCCGCACGGATTCTCGTCCCGCGTGGCGATGAAATCGCCTTCCTTCTTGCTGTATTTGACCGAACCTGCCTTGGGAGTCTTGAACTTTTTACCAGTCCACTCGACCTCGATCCCGTCCGGCAGATATTCACTGAACACGGGAAGGCCGCCAATCTCATCCGGCATCTCGCCGACAGTGAAGGTCAGGGTGTCTTCCGGTTCAAGCACCATGTCGCCGACGACTAGCGTCTTCAATTTGGCCCAGCCGGCAATCGGCAAAAGAGCCAGCGACAGAATGAACGCGATTTTCGCAGTTTTCATGATTTCTCCTTTTGTTTTTTTCTTTGAACAAAGTCATTTCCGCCTTCGCCGCCGCCCGCCTGTCATTTCAAGAATTTCATCCAACCTGGAATGTACAGTTCAGCGCCGGGCACGATGCGCACCCATTCAGGCCGTATCTCCGGCAACGATTGGCGCCGCACCGCCAAAGCGCCCGCAACATAGCGCAGCTCCGTCCCGGCAATAACGTCCGCCGGCACCTCGTTCCATCCAAACGGCGGAGAAAGGAAAACCGTGTGCGCCGCCTTCGGGCGCCGGGCGCTGTCAATATACGCGCGACACGCCTCGCCAGCAAGAACAAGCGTGTCCATCTCGGACGGCAGGTCCGAAATCGATGCCGCGCACCCGACTGCGCGGACAGTCGAATTGGAGGCGACGTAGTTCCTCAATTCGCGTCCGAACATCCACCAATACCCGCCGTGCAGCACATAGTCATCATGTACAAGCCACACCTTCGGCTGAGCCCCTCGCAACAAAACCGCGCCACCCGACTTGCGGATTCCCACATCCGCCGGCATCGACGCCGCCGCGACTACCGCACCCGCGCACACCGCCACGGCCGCGCATGCAGCAACAACCGCGCACATCCGCCACGGCTGCCTGGACGCAGTACGCAACCTCGCAAGCACGCATCCTGCCGCCGCAAGAGGGATTGGAAGAAGCTCCGGAACCGTCAACACGGGATTGAAACACGCTGCAACCGCAAATGCCGACAGCACCGCCGCCGGAACCGGATTCCTTCCCCTGAATGATTGCAAGATCGACAAAAGCAGCAAGAACGCCCAGCAGAAAAGATACGTGAAACGCACTACCCAGCCGGACTCGGCGAGAAACGTCAAATGTCCGCTGATGAGATTCTTAAGCAGGCAGTCATTCTGCCCCTGGTACCAATCGATATACGCACGACCAGACTCGCCGCATCCCCATCCGCCAGGCGCATCCACCATCATGCGAGGAACGGACTTCCATATTGCCAGACGACTGGTCTCTCTAGCTCCCTCGCGAAACAAATTGCGGCCAAATCTATCGCCTCGTCCAAACGCCAGCAGGCAACCGACGGCCGCAATACCTACCAACAACAATACAACAACGCGACGCCGCGTCAAGAACGCCTTTGCACGAGTCAGCAAAAGAACAGCAACTCCGCAAAGAAGAGCCAGAAACGCTCCTCGCGACGACGTAAGCACAAGCCCCGCAAAAGCGGCCAGAGCCGCCACGCCCCCTAAAAAGCGCAACAAAAGCGGACGCAAGAAAACAAGTGCCAGCGCAGCAAGCGCAAGTTCCGCGAACAGAACCCCGGCCTTGTTCGGATTGTCAAACCAAAGCCGAAGCCGCGAACCGTCTTTCCAGATGTCAGGCGCGGCCCGCGCCACAAGCCTGTCCTCGAAATCCGGCCACAACCGAGCCATCCCGTCGGGACGCTTCTCGACTGCGGCTGGCGATATTTTGTATTCACGACCGTCGGCAAGAAGATTTCGCAGAAAACCATTGACAAACATGAACCCAGTCTGCCCGCCCTTGAAATCGGAATCCGTCATGACGAGCGTCCGCGCTCCGTCCATCTCGGCGAGCCAAGGCGATTCACCCCGCAGCAGACCAGGCTCATCTTCGTCTCGAACAAAAAGACGCTCCTGCCCATCGGGCTGGCGCATACGAAACACCATCCCGTTCAAAGGTGCAAAAGAAGCCTGTGCCGCCTCCTCCGGTTTAATCTGCGCAGGATCGCATTTAAGGCCATACGCCCCTTCCACAAAAGGAACGGCAGCGAATATGCCGAAAAGCAAAAGTATCCCGCGCATCATAAACCAACAGGCTCAGCAGTATCAATCGCCTGAATCGGGCGAAATCGAACACGCATATGTGCCGACGTTGCGAATGGTCACCTGGCCGCTGCCCTTGCCGTTCACCATGAAACCGCCGACAGTCGCCGTGTACTTCCTTGCACTGCTCCCGTTACGACTGACATAGACCGTAAATTTGCCCTTGAAGTATCCCGTAGACGAAACATAGGTCAATTTGAGACCGGAAGGATTGTCCATCGACGACATGACAAACTGGCTTGTCTGCCTGTTGTAGCGAAGCGTTCCGCTGCGCGCAAACGACCACTTCGAATTCGCACTTGTGAAACGTTGCGAAACAGGAAGGAAGGCCGTTCCGCCAATCACAGGGTATCCCTGGCAACTGACCGGATACGAATCCAGCGAGAAATACAGAGTGCCGTTCGCAATCGAACCGCCCGGCGCAACATTCGATACGCCATACGCCGTGCCGCCGAACACGACGGACCCCGAAAGCGCAGAACCCTTGATCGAAAGATTGGCACTGCCAACACGACCGGAAACATTGGCGATAGTCGTGCCCTTCACCGTAAAGTTCTTCGAACCAAGCGTCTTGACCTTGCCGTTGAGATCCTGTATCTGAACTTTGATCTTCGCAAGTTTTTTCTTTGCATTCATCTTGCCGGCGGCAACCACGATACGCCCGGCGACAACGCCGTTCGCATTTGTTATGCAACCGTAGAGCTTGCGCGCGCGGTTCCACTCCGTTCCGGGAGTATCGTCCACGACCACAGTCTCGCCACCACCTTGCGACGGAGTGACGCCGCCAGGCGTCCAGTTCTTGAGAAGCGAATTGAGGTAGTTTATAAGTTGCGCCTCCAGCGTGGAACCAGAAGCAGGAATCATGGCAGAACGTCCGGAAAAACGCACGTCAACCGAACCCGCCGGCCAATAGACACGCATATACGGATATTTGCCGCTACTGTTTTTGGCAAATGCCTTCGACGTAGCATCGCCTTCGGAAATGACGAGGACAATCTGCTTCGCCTTGCGCCAGTTGACGAACGTGCTCGTATTGCAGGCCGTCTTCATCTTGTTGCACTGTGCGCATCCAGGATTGGACCAAAAGAGCAGAAGCGGTATTCCATTCTGTTCTGCATATGTTTTCGCCGCCGTGAAGTTGGTGTTCCACTCGCCAGGCACAACCGGCCCTGACGAAGCATTCTCAATGTCGACCGCCAAAAGCCTCTGGCCGAAAACGATTGCGGCAAACGCGGTGACGACAGTCACGACGTTCTTGCGGAATCCAGCCCACAGCCGCGTTTTCACGACTTGGCTATTAACACATGACGCCTCTGCATGCGGCGCATCTTCTGCAGTTTTGTTGGTTGTCATGGATTTCTCCTTTTTCATTGATAAGTCTGTGTGACGCCCTCTGGATGCTCGATTTTGCTCAATGCGCGAAACTTCTTCACGATCTCCTTGAACAATGCATCTCGAAGCTCTTTTTCCACGTCTTCGCGAAAAGCCGCATCCGACTGTGCCGGGAAAGTATATGCCCGGCGGAAAAATATACGTGAAAGCGCAAGCGATTCAAAGCCGGATTCGGACTCCTCTGCCGCCTTTCGCGAATCCACCCTGTAGATTGCAAACCCATCCTCCAGATCGATCACATCCGTAATACCGCCCGACTTGAGCGGCGAAAGCGCCATCCAAACATGCTTGGCGTCTGCAAAATCGTTTTCATCACACTGTCCGACGAAGCCGCCGGGACGCTTGTCCGGATCTTGCGACAATTCATCGGCCAACTTGGCAAAATTCTCGCCCTTCTTGGCTCTTTCGAGCGCGGTTCTGGCCAAAGCCCGATTCAATTCGTTGGTCGCAATCGCCACCTTGTTGAAATTGTCAACTCTGTCGCGATACTTTTTCACTACTGCATCCGATACGTAATATCGATTGGAATAGACCGTGGTCACGAAAGTCTTGAACATTCCTTCAAAAGCGAGGTTCTCCTCAAGGTCCTTTGAAAAGCCCGCCGTTGCAAGAACTTGGCCAAGCTGCGCAAAAGTCTGCTTCTTGGTGCCATAATTGCGCATAAACCCTTGCTCCACATCCCGACGCATCTCGGCGGAAACTACGATGTTCGAATGGGCGAGAGACGTTGAAAGCAACGTCCTCAAAAGCAACTCGTTGCTGAAACGCTTCAGGTTCTTGGATTTAAATGCCTTTATCCGCTTTGCATCTACCTTCGGATTCTTGTTCTTCAGCAAAGCCACCATGAAATCAATATGCCTGTCAAGCTTTGCACGAGTAATATCCACTCCGTTCACGCGTGCAAGAATCCGATTCGGCGGAACGGGTTTAGGTTTCGGCTTGGGAGGAAGCGGAGGCAATCTCTGCGCAAGCGGCAAAACATTCTTCGCAGGTTTGGCCGCTTTCTGGACTGCATTGGTTTCAGCGGCAAATGCCGAGTTCGCAATGCAGCCGCAAAGGAGAATCGCAGCCGAGACGATTTCAATATATTGCTTTATCCGCATGATCCTCAACCGTACAAAACTGGGAGAGAGGATTAACACCCTCCCTCCCAATTCTGTGTTGAATTACAACTCTACCCGATTCCAATTAGAGGGCATACGCAGGGACGAGGGACGAAATCGTCTTGTTGCCCTTCGAAACCTTCTTGTTGTACTTCATCTTCCAAGTACCAACGGTCGGGAGCATCGACTCGGCGTCATCAGCATCGCACCAACCCTCGAAGCAGCAAGCATCGCAGAGCGCGAGGATCTTAGCCGTGGTCTCTTCGCAAGGCTCGGGCTCAACCGGATCGTCGCAAAGTCCACCAGCGCTGCCGCCAGCGGTCTTGCCCTGAGCAGCGATGTAGGCGAGCTTGCCAGCCACGTAGCCCGAAAGGGACTTGACATAGCAATCCGTATCTTCGCTGCCGCGAACCATCTTGCCGTTCAGGCCAGAGGCGGTAACGTCAATCGTGTCGTTGCCGTTAAGGTCGGTACCCGCAATCGCAATCGTACCAGCAACCTTGGTCGCCTTCTTGCCATAAACGTAGACTTCGTCAAAGTTGACCGCATCATAAGAAACGGGGATGATTGCGATCTTCTTCTTGGAATCCCAAAGCACGATGTTGAAGTCCTTGCCGCACTCGTACTCGCAGACCCAGAGGTAACCCTGAATCTTGCGGGTCACGTTGTCGAGGTAGTAGACGACATCCGTGGTCGGATCGTCACAGGCGCTCTCCGCAGCAACCTTGCACGTGGTCTTCTTGGGCCCGAGGGACTTCAGGGACATCGAAACGTCCCACGCCCTGCAGATGGAGGCCGTCTCAGGATCAGAGCAGGCATCAGCGAAGACCCCGCCAGTCATGGCCGCAACAGCGGCAGCAATCATGAGTTTCTTCATTTTTTATTCTATTTCCTTTTGCTTTTTCGCCCTACTCAACGGATTCCCGTTTCGTCTGGCCCGGAGCTACCCGGTTGACTCAATCTTTCGGTGAGTTCCACCCGACCCACTTTATTACACCCGCGTGAACACGGTCGACACACATGTTATGCCATTCAGCGATTCCCGGCCGCAGCCCGAAAGCTTTGACCTTTCACCACCGGCCCTCTTGAAACATCTTGCGGGTCAACTTTCATTGAGCCCGGTTATTCCTAGGCCCGGACACAATGTCCGAAACCCGCCTAGTTCCTCAAAGGCACGTATAGTGTACCATATTTCCAATCGACTACGCAAGCGGAAAGTGAAAAAAAATTAAGATCGAAAAAATCCACTTCCATCTGCCGGCAATGGCATATCCCAAGGTCTGCATCGCTGCCTCTTGCATGAGGGAATTGTGAGCCCGTGGGGAAAAATCCACGAGCCTATAGGGATACAAGCGTAGATAGGTACGCCAACCATTTTCCGATCCATTTGCGACGGTGCGTCACCTTAGTACATGTACTCCGGGAACACTCCGGGAAAAAGAAAAAGGAGTGGAAGACTTCGGGTTTTACGATTGCCTCTGCGGGAAACGAATCAACGAGCGGGAACTGGATGCCGCCCGTGGCGAGGACCATCTGATTCATGAAGTTGTCGTACTCGCCTATTAATATAAGTATAAGGTAAAAGGAACATCGGAACGATGCGCCACATTAACGGCATCGGCAAACTTGCCGGATACAAACTGGCCAATGAACGCCGAAAAGCCGCTTGAAGTCCTTCTTGCGGTTGAGGTCGTAGTAGCTCTCCATCATGGAGATGAAGAGCGACTTGCCGAACCGCCGCGGCCGGACGAAGAAGATGAAACTGTCCCGCGCCTCCATCTGCGCGAGATACCTCGTCTTATCGACGTAATAATAGCCCTCGTCGCGGATTCTCCTGAAATCCGAGACACCATAGGGAATCTTCAAGTCCTTACGCTTCGTTTTCACGCAGCATATTGTACCAAATTGCAGACAACAATGTCAAACTGGCGGAAAATCTGCCGTCTCGACCCTCTTGCCATTCCGCTTGCCGGCGGCGCTCTTTCGGCCGTGCGGCGGCGCATGACTACGCTTTACGACGATACTTACCTTTTTTCGGACATCTGCCGCCACCGTCCGTCCCGCCGCATGACGAAACTATTC